>JAJKIL010000200.1 GCA_021154515.1 Niastella sp.
CTCACTTTCGATGAGTATGTTGAATATTGCAAAAAGAACAACATCAGGTTCGATGCTGTCATAGATCCTTCTTTATTATAGCCGCCTCCAATGTATAAGATTGCATTTGATCCTTATTTAGGATCCTACCATTTTCATATGAAAATGGCCTGACCTACGCTTGCCATTTTCAGGATTGGACAAGGGAATTATCTCCTGTTCTGGGTATTTATGACATTCAGGTTTGTGAATTTGATTTCACCTGCCAAAATCCGGATACCCAAAATTGTGAATTCAATAAGTATGATAAACATATTTCAGCCACTATATCCCAATTAATTTTAAATTCCTTTGCATCCGAACTGCGGGTCATAACTTATGTATGCGATACCAGCGATGGCAGACATAAAATAAGACATAAACTTTTTAAGCACTGGTTTAAAAACCTGGCTGAGCAAGAGAACTATATCAGGATACCTATTGAAATCGATCTGAAAGATGAAATGTCAGGCTTTTCGGCCAGTGCGCATGGCGGTGTTATAACAAGAAAAGACTTTCCTCATATGGAAGTCTTACAAAAAGAGTTCATTGATGAAATCCCTAATATTTTTGCACAAAAAATTGGCATCCTACAATCCAGCTAACCCTACCAATGGGATTTAAAATTCTTCTGATACTCATCAAACGACACTTTCCCATATTTGCCTTCGCCGAAATATTTGGCGATCAGTTCAAACTCATTTGGCGCCAGATAACCAGGTATGGCTTGTGGTTCCCCATCTACCGGAATGATTACGGTTGTAGGATATGATAAATTGCCATTAGTAAGATAGATAGCAAAATCGTGGGTCTTATTTCTTGTATTGAAATCATAGGTCCTGCCATTCCAGGTAATGCTCTTATGCCCTTCGGCATCGAACTTAACCGGATAAAACTTCTGCTGCACATAAGCCGTTACATCTTTGTTGTTATACGTTTTTTTATCCATCACCTTACACCAGCCGCACCAGTCGGTATATAGATCAATCAGCACCGGGCGCTTTTCCTTTTGCAGGCCGGCTGCAGCCTCATCCAGGCTCATCCATTTTAGTTTCTCTGCGCTACTTTTACCCCAGTTCTTATTCTCTCCTTTAAGGGCCGGCTTTTCAGCACATGAAAAAACAACTAACCAACAAAACAAAACCGACAATTTCAATGTTTGCATGCGTATTTTTGTTTAACACCTAAATTTAAGTCATTCCATGCACAAAATAGTGTTGGCCATTACGGGCGCCAGTGGCAGTATTTACGCCCGCTTACTGATTGAAAAACTGTTGACCATTAAACAACAATGGCAGGATGTTGCTGTAGTAATGACCGACAACGCCAAACAGGTGTGGGAAACCGAACTGGGCAACAACGACTACACCCAATACCCCATTCAATTTTATTCTAAAAATGACTTCAACGCACCTTTTGCCTCCGGTTCGGGCCGGTATAATACCATGATCATCGCGCCCTGCTCTATGGGCACCCTGGGCCGTATTGCGGGCGGTATTTCAAGCGATCTTATTTCCCGCGCTGCCGATGTAGTGTTGAAAGAACGCCGCAAGCTTATTTGCCTGGTACGCGATACGCCTTATAACCTCATTCACATTCGCAATATGGAAACCGTTACCCTGGCCGGTGGTATTATTTGTCCTGCAACCCCCTCGTTTTACAGCCGCCCCACTACCATTGAGGAAGTGGTGGCTACTGTTACCGATCGTGTTCTTGACCTGGCAGGACTGGATATAAGCACCTATCGTTGGGGAAATGAACCCAAATAATATTGAATATTGAATGTTGAATTTCCAATTTTGAAGGAAATACAAAACGCAGAATAATGAGGTACTTCTACATTCAATATTGAACATTCGATATTCGACATTAAAAAAGGGACTGTTAAAAACAATCCCTTTTTAATATCTTGTTGTAAGTTTCTTTTTATCGCAGATCAACCACTTCAACCCCAGGATATTTTGCTTTATCAAACACAAACAGGTTATCGGGAAGGTTAGCGCTTCCGTTCATGGTATTTACGGTATACACCATTACGTTACCCGCTTTATCCAGGATACGAGTACTGTTGATAGTCTGACTTTTTTTATCTACCAGCACATATACTTTGTGGAAGGGTTTGTTTTTATCTGTGGGGGTCATTTCAATTTCCTGTAATGTTTTTTTATTCACCACTTTATCGCCATTCAGCTTGTACAGGAAATCTTTGTCATAAAAGCTGGTAAATAACTTCTGCATGCTGATGGTGCTGGCAGAAGGATCGGGTTTGGTGATGGTTACTTCGTTGGCCGATTTATCGTACGTCCAGATGTTGGTGCCATCACAGAATATTTCCTGGCCAGTACCGGCAATGCTAACCCGGTAGCGGCTTCCTTTCAGGGATACGGTGCCCTTCTTGGTTCCCAGTAAACCGCCTTTGGCATCTTCCTGACGCAGGGTAAACGCTGCCTGAACGGCTTTAAAAGTTTTAAACTTTGCGCTTACTCCATCCAGCACTTTTTTGGCGGCGGGGTCGTTTTGTTGGCTAAAACCTATAGTGGCTATAAAAAAAGTAGAAATTAATACAATTAGGCTTTTCATTATATGAATACTTTGTGTAAAGGCCGCAAAGATAATTGGTTAAACCTATTGCGGCAATAATAAGACGTGAATTGTTGCCCTGGGTTGTAAAATACGGCCACCTTAACAAAATTCTAACCTATGTCGTTCAGCAGCATTTCCAGGTCGGCTTCCGTTTTAACCAGCACGTCGCGGGCCTTACTTCCCTGACTGGGGCCAACAATCCCGGCTGCTTCCAGCTGGTCCATCAGGCGGCCGGCCCGGTTATAACCCAGTTTCATCCGCCGTTGCAATAAGGAGGTTGAACCCATTTGGCTGGTTACGATCATCCGGGCAGCACTTTCAAACAAAGTATCCCGGTCTTCCAGGCTGAGTTCCTTCCCTTCAAATTGCTTTTCATCCACATATTCCGGCAAAAAGAATGCCTGGGGGTACCCTTCCTGGGTGCCGATGAAATCACAAATACTGTCTACTTCGGGCGTATCAACAAAGGCGCACTGCAAACGGGTTATTTCCCCATTATAGCTAATAAGCATGTCCCCTTTACCGATCAGTTGTTCGGCCCCACCCGCATCCAGAATGGTACGGGAGTCGATCTTGGAGGATACTTTAAAGGCAATCCGCACCGGGAAGTTGGCCTTAATGGTACCGGTAATGATGTTTACCGACGGGCGCTGGGTGGCAATGATCAAATGGATACCTACCGCACGGGCCAGCTGCGCCAACCGGGCAATGGGCATTTCCACTTCTTTACCAGCCGTCATAATAAGGTCCGCAAACTCATCCACCACCAATACAATAAATGGCAGGAACTGGTGACCCTTTTGCGGGTTCAGCTTCCGCTTTATAAACTTCTCGTTGTATTCACGAATGTTACGGGCGCCGGCTTCCTTCAACAGGTCGTACCGGTTATCCATTTCAATACACAGGGCATTGAGCGTATGAATTACCTTTTTGGTATCGGTGATGATGGCTTCATCTTCACCCGGTAATTTGGCCAGAAAATGCGTTTCAATATGGCGGTACAGGCTCAATTCCACTTTCTTGGGGTCAACCAGTACCAGTTTTATTTGCGATGGATGTTTTTTATACAGCAACGACACCAGGATGGCGTTCAACCCAACCGATTTACCCTGGCCGGTAGCACCCGCCATCAACAAGTGCGGCATGGTGGTAAGGTCAACGATAAAATTCTCGTTATCGATCTTCTTCCCAATAGCTATTGGTAAACTGAAATTATTGTTCTGGAATTTTTCCGACGACAGCATACTGCGCATACTCACTACCGTCTTCTTTACATTGGGCACTTCAATACCCACGGTACCTTTACCGGGTATGGGCGCAATAATACGAATACCAAGCGCGGCCAAACTAAGCGCAATATCATCTTCCAGGTTCTTAATGCGCGAAATACGCACCCCTGCTGCCGGCACAATTTCATACAGCGTTACAGTGGGCCCTACAGTGGCGCTGATCTTCTGTATTTCGATGTCGTAGTTCTTCAGCGTATTGATGATCTGGTTCTTGTTGGTCTCCAGTTCCTGTGGGTCCTGAATAATGCGTTCGCTGCCATGCAGCTCCAGCAATTCAAGACTGGGGAATTTATAATCGCGCAGTTCGAGCGACGGATCGTACGGTTCCTGAGAGATCACTTTTTCAACCTTTGGTTCTTCAACCGGCACTTCAGGCTGATCTACCTCGGGGTACGTTTTTATTTCCAACTCCAATGGGCCCAGTTCCGGCTTTTTGTTACGGCCTTTTTGACCAATAACCGGTGGCGCTTCCACCACTCCCGGTTCCTCAACATCGTCTTCTATGTCCTCCAGATCTTCTACTTCTTCATCTTCCCCATCTCTTTCTACCAGTTGCAGATCCATTGGCTCTTCTTCGGGTTCTGTTTTAGGCGCTTTTTTAATAACTCCCAGCCCGTTGTTCAGTTTATTGCCAACCGGTTTTACTACCGGCGTTTCTGTTTCTTCTTTTGTAGCTAATACCGGCACCACCTCTTTGGCAGGTTCTGTTGTTTTGGGTTTGGATAATGTTGGTGCTTTGAAAACGGGGTTGAACCGCCAGATCACGTATGCCAGTCCGCCCATCAATAATAAAGCGGCCGTACCAACGTTGCCAATCATCCGCACCAGCCAGTCGCTGCCCATATTACCCACGGCCCCGCCCCAGGCGAATGCACCGCCACGGAATATGAATGCCAATACCACACTAAAAAACAACAGGCTTACTATTACGTAGCGCACATTGCGCCAGAGGTTAAATACTTTCGCACCCAGCAATGCATTTACACCTATTACAAAAAACAGGCTGCAGAACATGAAGCTGGCAGCGCCAAATCCTTTATAGAAAAACAAGTGTGAAATATACGCGCCAAGGTTGCCGAGCAAATTCGTTGTTTTTACGTCTTCACCAGGCAATAATATGGCAGCGCCACTGAATACCTTATCCTGGTCTTCCTTCCAGGTAAACAGGTATGATGCAAAGGCGATAAATAAGAAAAGGCTGATCAGTATGGAGAAAGCACCAGCAATTTTATGGGTACGCTCATCTTTTACTAATTGCTTAACCGTAACCTGAGCTTCTTTTTCAGGCTTGAATTTATCCGTATTTGCTGGCTTTTTCTTTTCTGCTTTGTCTGCTTTTAAGCGGTTGGCCATGGGCACAAAGATAAGTAGTTTAAGGTTCAGGGCACAAGAAAGAAGGCACAAGGAAATGTCAATTTTGGCCTCGCGGAATTCGAGCCTTGTTTAATCGTGAAACGGCAAACGTGAAACGTGAAAGGGTTCCCTTTATCAACGCTATCAACCCTGTCAACACTATCAACTTGTTAACTCGTTAACTTGTTAACTCGTCAACTCGTCAACTTTTTTCGTACTTTCACCTTAGAAACTAACCTCCCGGCGCATAACCGGGGCACTTTATGAGCACTAACAGCCATCCTCGATTTGTATCTGCTAACACTACTCGCCGCAATCCCTTTCATAAGGCCTTCAAACATACATTTTTTTATATCCTGCTTTTTTGTTTTGCAAACAATAGTTATTCACAGTTGCCCGATTCCATGGTGATTGAAGCTTCTGATATCCGCTTTCAGAAAGCAATAGGCAAACAAACCCTGTTCACTTCAGCGCCTAAACACTGGGTAACAGATGCAGATATATACAAATTGCCCTATAAACAAACCCCGGGTCATTACTTACCGCATGACCTGCCGGGCTGGCTGGTTGAACAGGATTGTTTTTTACAATTTGCTTTAAAGAACAGCGCCGATACCGCCATTTCCGTCTGTTTTATCCCGGGTTCCTACTGCCGCCTTATCACACTCTTTAAAGCGCAGATCGATGATATTCCGGGCACGTTGACCCGGTTGCCCGACACCCTTATTAACGACAGCCGCAATGCGGGCGTAAAACGCATCCATTTGCAACCGCATGAAGAAGCCGTGTTTTTCTGCCGGTTCAACTTTGTGCGTACCAATGTAAACTCCCTCATTCCCCGCCTTATCATGGACGATTACCTCAAGCAGTGGACCACATTACTACGTGAACGCGATGGCATGTTGTATGTGTTTACCTATACTGTATCGGGCGTATTGCTGTTCATGATCTTTTATTCACTGGCGGTGTATATTCAAAGCAGGAACAAGGAATTTATCTTTTATGCCTGGTACACCTTTCTTACCTGCTCTTTGTTGTTCCTGAAATCGTATCTCGATACCAGCGCGAACTGGTTCAATTATTTCTATGAAGAGTATCTTGATTTTATGATCATGACGGCCAGTGTGGTCGTTTACCAGATCTTCATGCGCAAGTTCATCAACAGCAAAGAGGTGTACCCGTTACTTGATAAAATACTTCGTTATTTCAATATCCTGCTCATTTGCGCCAGTATTGTTTTTTCCTTTGTTTACTTTTTTACCGACTGGTATATTATGCTGAACATTATGGAGAACGCTATCAAACAGCTGTTCTTTGTAACCGGCGTGGTGTTCATTGCATACAGCATTAAAAAGAAGAACCCGTTGCTGAACTACCTGGCGGCCGGTAATTTTTCGCTGATCGCATTGTCGGTTATTTCTTATATTATCATCCTTACCGGCTGGAAACTGGTCAAGAACGATCCCACTTCTATTTTTAACCGGGCGCTGTTCTATTACGAATTTGGACTGGTGTTGGAACTGGGGTTCTTTTTGTCGGGTTTGGCGTTCAAGAACCGGCGCGATATCATCGAGCGGGTAAAAGAACGCGAGCGCCTGAAGCTGGAAAATGAGCGTAAAGAATTTGATAAACAAATGGCGGTAATGGCGGCCAAACAGGAAGAGCGGAACCGCATTTCGGCCGATATGCACGACGAACTGGGTTCGGGCGTTACAGCCATCAGGCTGATGAGCGAGATCATGAAGAGCCGGTTGAAAGGCGATGTGGTGCCCGAGCTGGAAAAAATCTCCAACTCAGCCAATGAACTGCTGGGTAAGATGAACACCATCATCTGGACCATGAAAAGCAGTAACGACACGCTGGAAAGTCTCATCGCCTACATCAGGGCGCACGCCATTGAATATTTCGACAGCACCCCTATTGAATGTAAAGTGCAACTGCCTGCCCTGATACCGCAGGCTGAAGTAAGCGGCGAAAAAAGAAGGAATATCTTCCTGAGTATAAAAGAGGCGCTGAACAATGCCATGAAACACTCTCAAGCCTCGCAGATACAGATCATTATTTCCACCAACGACAAATTGCTGATGATAAAGATCTGTGATAATGGCGTGGGCATCGACGCCGATAAACTGCGCCGTTTCGGCAATGGTCTCAGCAACATGCGCCGTCGCATGGAAAGCATTGACGGTTCTTTCAAAATTGAAAGTAAAATCGAATCTGAGAAGAACTGCGTGCTGACCTTTGAAGCGCCAATCTAGTTGCCGGTTTGCCCTTACCCCTTTCCTTTCCAAACTCCCAGGAACAGGAAAATCCATCCTACGATGAAGAATACTCCACCAATTGGTGTAATGGCGCCTATACCACGCAGCCCAACCGTGTTGGTAGCCTGTAGTGCGGTTAGTATGTATAAAGAACCAGAGAATAGTATAATACCAATGATGAAGCACACGCCTGCATATTGCAGATTACTGCCGGGGAAGCTTCCAAATAAAATAGATGCAGCTAATAATGCAAATACATGGTAGAATTGGTAACGCACCCCGGTTTCAAAGGTAGTAATGGTTTCGGGGCCCACAATCTTCTTTAATCCGTGTGCGCCAAATGCGCCGAGGGCAACGGCCAGTGCGCCTAAAATGGCGGCCGTTTGCAAAAATCCTTTATGCATGTAATACGGTTTGAATAAAGTCGTTCATGGATATGGCATCTTCCTTAGTGATAATTACATCAGCCTGTTCATAATACATGCGGCGTTCGTTCAGTTTACGAATGATGAAATGTTTCAGGTCTTCGTCCTCAATATCTTTCAGTAATGGCCGTTGTACGCGCTCTTTCAATAGCCGGTGCAGCAATACATCAACCTGTGTATTAAGCCATACCACCGTGCCATACTTTTTCATGAATTCGATGTTGTTAAAGAAACAGGGGGTGCCGCCGCCACAGGACAATACCATGTTTGTATTTTCATCTACTATCTTTTCCAGCACTTGTTTTTCCCTGTTGCGAAAGTATTCTTCGCCCGATTCGCCAAATATCTCCGGGATGCTTCGCTTTTCTTCGGCAACGATCACTTCGTCCAGATCATAGAACGGTAAACTTAACTTTTGCGCCACTTGTTTTCCCCAATGTGTTTTTCCGGAACCCATGAAACCGATTAAGAATATCCTCATTACGTCGCAAGTTATTTAAAAGCGTTGAAACCAGTTACATCCATACCAGTGATCAGCAAATGTATGTCATGAGTCCCTTCGTAGGTAATAACACTTTCAATATTCATCATATGGCGCATTACGGCGTATTCGCCGGTAATGCCGCTGCCACCCAGTATCTGCCGGGCCTCACGGGCAATAGCGGCTGCAATTTCGCATCCATTGCGTTTGGCCATGCTTACCTGCTGCGGGGTGGCCTTTTCTTCATTCATCAGGATGCCCAGCCGCCAGTTGAGTAACTGGGCCTTGGTGATCTCGGTGATCATTTCGGCCAGTTTTTTTTGTTGCAGCTGAAATGCCCCGATGGGTTTATCGAACTGCTGGCGCTCTTTGGAATAGCGCAGGGCTGTATCATAACAATCCATAGCGGCCCCTACCGACCCCCAGGCTATTCCGTAGCGGGCCTTGGTTAAACAGCTCAATGGACCTTTTAATCCTTTTACATTGGGAAGAATATTTTCCTTGGGCACTTTTACATTGTCAAATACCAGTTCGCCGGTTGCAGAAGCCCGCAAGCTCCATTTATTATGGGTAAGGGGCGCTGTAAAGCCTTTCATGCCTCTTTCCACGATCAGGCCGCGTACTTCGCCTTGTTCGTCCTTGGCCCATACAATGGCCACTTTTGCATAGGGGGCATTGCTGATCCACATTTTGGCGCCGTTTAGTATTACATGGTCGCCTGCATCGGTAAAATGGGTGGTCATACCGCCCGGGTCGCTGCCATGGTCGGGTTCCGTTAACCCAAAACAACCCAGCCACTCGCCGTTGGCCAGCTTGGGCAGGTATTTGCGCCGCTGGTCTTCACTGCCGTATTCAAAAATAGGGAACATTACCAGGGATCCCTGTACGGAGGCGGTTGACCGCACACCACTATCGCCCCGCTCCAGTTCCTGCATCATTAACCCGTAGCTGATATAATCCAGCCCGCCACCGCCGTATTCAACCGGGATGGTAGGGCCAAAGCAGCCGAGCTCGCCCATTTGCTGAACGATCTGTTCGGGGAACTCCGACTTTTGGGCATACTCTTCAATAATGGGGGATATTTCTCTTTTCACGTAATTGCGAACAGACTCTCTGACAAGTTTCTGTTCGTCGGTCAATAGCTCATCCAATAAGAAGTAATCCGGGCTGGTGAACAAATCGGTTCTGGTACCCATGACTGACTGATTTTCGATATTACGCTAAAAGTAAGAAAAACTAAATTAGTAACCGAAACCATCTAACCACCTCCCCCACCCATCAAGCCATTTAACCATTTAGCCTAACATTAGCCATAAAAACAACGTTCGTGCAACATGCGGGTAAAACCCATGTCTCTTATGTAAACAAATAACCTAAACAGATCATTTTGGAGCTGACTGCAAACATTATCCGGGATGAACTGGTGGAACGATGTAAACAGGGCGACACCCAAAGTTTTCAAACATTGTACCGCCAATATTCCAAAGCTATGTTTAACACCAGTTTACGCATCGTAAACAACACAGCCGACGCTGAGGATGTGCTGCAGGAGTCGTTCCTGGACGCATTTCGCTCCCTGCATGACTTTCATTACCGCAGCACCTTTGGGGCCTGGCTAAAAAAGATCGTTATCAATAAATCGATCAACATCCTGCGCAAGCGGCGGAATGACCTGGTTGATATGGAAAGCACCGAACTGCAGATTGTACCGGAGGAGGAAGGCATTAATGAGGAAGCAATGCAGTACCGGGTAGAAGAAGTAAAGAAAATGATCACCCGGCTGCCCGATGGCTACCGAACGGTGTTAAGCCTGTACCTGCTGGAAGGGTATGACCATGAAGAAATTTCACAGATATTGAATATTTCCCATAATACGGTACGCACCCAGTACGTACGCGCCAAACAAAAACTGCTGACTTTAATTAAACAAGGAGTGTGAAATATGAGTAAAGGTTTAGAGCAATTTATTCGTGATAACCGCGACCAGTTTGATTCGGAGGAACCCGGCGATCAGCTATGGAAAAAACTGGAAAAGGAACTTACCGAGCAACAACCAAACAACCAACAACAAAAAAGCAAGGGACAGAAAATAATTGTACTTACCATTCTTCGCTGGAGCGCGGCAGCCGCCATACTGATACTGGCCGGCATAGGTATTTTCTCCCTGTTAAATAACCGTTCATCCGATGGAGGTATTGTGCAGCATCAACCAGCACCCATCGATACCCCGACTACAAATGATCAACTGTTGAAAGAGATAAACCCTGGCTATGCGCGGGAGGTATCTCAGTTCACCCAGCTCATTGAGATGAAACAAAATGAGTTGAAAGAAATTGAAAAAGAAGATCCCAACCTGTATAAAAAGTTTGTCACTGGTATTGATAAACTCGACAGCTCGTACAACGCGTTGAAAAAAGAGCTGCCGGAAAATCCTAACCGTGAACAATTACTCGAGGCTATGATTGAGAACTTAAGGCTGCAGACTGAAATACTCAATCAACAATTAAGCATCATCAATCAAATCAAAGCATCAAAAAGCAACAATCATGAAAGTAATTTTAAGAAGACATAGATTCCCCTTATTTATCGCGCTGCTACTACTGACGACACAGGTATTTGCCGAGGGCCCTTTAGTTGAAAAAAAGAAAACCTACACCAAATCCTATAGCGTTAGCAACAGTGATAAAATTTCTTTGACCAACCAGTTTGGTGAAATGAAAATAAACACCTGGGACAAGAATGAAGTAAGTGTTACGGTAACTATTACCGCCGAGGCCCAAACCGATGAAAAAGCCCAGTCCATTCTCGATAACATCAGCATAGAAGATGGCAAAAGCGGCGATGGCATATTCTTCAAAACAAAGTTGGACAAAAACAAAGACAATAAAGATCAACAGTGGAGCAAGGGTGAAAAGCAAGGCTTTCATATTGACTATGTAGTATATGCTCCTGCCCGCAATCCTTTACAGGCTAAGAATGAATTTGGTCCCATGACCATTGGAGACTACGCTGGCGAGGTAACACTTGAAAGCAAATTCGGCAGCCTTACTACCGGCAAGCTGAACAATGTAAAAAAAGTGGTGATTGAATTTGGCAAGGGAACTATCGGCAGCATCAGCAACGGCAGCCTGGTGATTAAATTCTCAAAGGCCGCTATCGATAACCTCGACGGTTCTGTAAATGCTGTTTTTGAATATTGTGATATCGCCAAATTGCGGGTTGATAACAGCACCAAGGCGCTTACCATTAAGAACAGTTTTTCGAACCTGTACCTTGACCTGAACACCAATATCTCAGCCAATTTTGACATCAGCACCAATTTTGGCGACCTGCATAACAAAACCAATTTCGAGATAAAGGAAGAGGGCGACAATGACGATAGCCATGGCCCCCGGTTTAACAAACGCTACCAGGGCAAGGCCGGCAGTGGCAATACCGAAATGAAGATAAAATCAGAATACGGTCAAATAACGCTGGGCCATAACCTAAATATAGATATGAATAAGGAGAAGAATAAAGAGAAGGATAAGGATAAAAAAGGGACTGTTCGAATTTAAGTGTAGCTATGAGTTAACCAGTAGACGAGTTAACAAGTTGATGGAGTTGACAGGGGTCACCTTTCACGAAATTCAATTAGCAGTCAGCAGAGTCTTCGACTCTCTACAACGGGTTTCCCCCTGACAGAATAGTTGGGGGGTCCCGTTTTAAAATAAGGAAGGGGCCGTATCAAAGTATGATACAGCCCCTTTTTATTCTCGTTTACTTTTGATACATCCGCTTCCCAATCATCCCATACATCCCAACTTTCCCGGTTCAGACAATTTAGAATACCCAATACCAGGTTATCCAGGTGGAAGGATCATCAACACTTACCTGATCATAGGTAATCTCGCTGCTTTGTACAAAATAGTAGTTACCGGTACCACTAAACATTTGTTGACGCGTTTGCTGCGCCGGTCCGGATGCGGGCCAGGGTATTTTACTATTTACCGAATCTTCGGTGACCCTTGTGAGTCCGGTAGTTTTGGTTATAGTTTGTTTAACCCATGAACCATTTATTCCAACCAATCCGAGAGGTGTATGCAGCGTATCGAGATAAACGTTTACAAATGCATCGCCGCCAGCCTGGTTAGGTTGGTACAGTAAGAAATAAAATTCAGCCGAATCGTTCTTGAGAGATCTGATATTAAAGGCATCGTCAACGCCGTTCTTATGAAACCCATTTAACGAGATCCAGTAATTACCACCGGCTATAGCCTGGTTACGCCACCGGGTTATTGCATTCTTTACGTCGGGGTTAAGCGGTGGAGCGGTTGTTGTGGGCACGGCCCCTTTAATAGTAGCAGCAGTACCATTAACCGTTACATTCATTACCTGGCTGGTAAGCGCACCGTCGGTAAAACCGGTAATACTGAAACCGGGTATGGTAATCGAACCATTGGTAATGGGATCAAGAAAATATACCCCATTGGCCCAGAAATAATATTTACTGGTAGCTGAAGTAGCCTGGGAGCCAGTACCCCAGGATACCGTTACTTTTTTAGTAGTTGTATCAAACTGTAATTCGTAATCGGCGCCGCGGTAGTTTAATCTTTTCCAGTAAGACAGGAACTTCCAGTAGTTTCTAAAATTCAGCACGCCATTGGCCACCTGTTTGGCTGACCAGATGGTTTTGTCGGCTTGGGTGGCTTTTTTGAAAGTGAGTTTGCTGCCATTAAAACGACCTGTTAAGCTAATGCTGTCGGTAGAAACAGAATCGATGGCAAATTCAAAATCGGATTTCAATCCAACACCAACTGAGCCGCCATTTACTGAAGCATCGGGATCGCTCAGAATATGGATGTAAGAATAAGAATCGAATAAAAGACTGGGCTGTTGCAATGCTTTTAACCGGTAACTGCTTTCCATTGAACTGCTGGAAGTGGCGCTGTCGAAATCACTGTACATCACTACCCGGTTGCTATCGTTGAAGCTGAAATAAAACCGGTACAGGGTGCCGTCTGCGGTAAAAAGATTACCATTCCAGCCGTATGGTGAGCTGGTGATGGCAG
>JAJKIL010000201.1 GCA_021154515.1 Niastella sp.
ATACAGAACAAAAAGATGCCAGCTTGGGCAATGAATACTTTCGTCCTGAAATTGACAGAGGTCCCTTGCGTGATATTTTTATCGAGTCGCTGCACCCGAACACCATTATGTGGGACCACCAGTTTGTGCCTATGGAGCGGCAGGGCGCAGGCTGGTTGCTTTCTTTTAAAAATGGAAATACGCAGTATGCTGACCTGGTGATCGCAGCAGATGGAGCCAATTCAAAGATCCGTCCGCTCATTAATACTATTAAACCGGTGTACTCAGGTTTAACCGTAATAGAAGGCAATATTTATAATGCAGCCAACAATGCGCCTGAATTGTATGCGCTGACAAGCGGTGGAAAAGTGTTTGCATTGGGAAAAAATAAATCACTCATCCTGAGCGCCAAGGGCGATGGCTGTTTGTCGTTTTATACGGGTACCTGGGAAACAGAAAACTGGAACCATGAATGCGGTATTGATTTCAATAACCGGCAACAGGTGTTGGAATGGTTTCAACAACGGTTTTCAGACTGGAGCCCTTTATGGCAGGAATTGTTTGAAACAGATGAAGTGTATTTTGTGCCCCGGCCAATGTATCATTATCCATTGAACCAGCAGTGGGAGGCAATGGACAATGCGACTATGATAGGCGATGCAGCCCACCGCATGCCACCTTATGCAGGCGAGGGCGTGAATATGGCTATGCTGGATGCTGTTGAGTTAAGTGAATGTGTAAGCTCGTCCAATTTTCCTGATTTAAAAGCAGCCATTGCCAGTTATGAAAAGAAAATGTGCGAGCGGGCTGCTGAAGTAACCCGCTTCACGCTGCAGCAAATGCATGAACTGCATGCGCCGGACGCCATAAAAAATCTGTTGGCTGTATTTACACCACCTGCAGAATAAACGTGGGTATAATAATTGCGATGTATAGTGAAATAACCAGGGATGAAATGGGGTAACGCTATAAAAATCACTATTCTAATAATTAGCATCGCATATAGCCATACGGGGGGTGCTCAAACAACGGTGGGTGGTAATAGCCGGTTTTATGCAGATAATGTTAAAAGGGTTGATGATATTATAAAAGTTATAAGAGCGTTTTGTGATTCCATTAAGCCGGTTGAAGTAACTGACAAGAATATTAAGTCTGATCAAAAGAATATCCTTTACGTAAACAAGTTGTTCAATACGGTTACTTCCGATAAGGCTTTTGCACAGGAGACAAAAAAGAATGATCTTATTCAAACCAGTTCATTAAATGCGGGAGTGATCGGTTTCAGGGAATATAAATTTTATCCGCCAAAAGGGTACCTTGACATTTCAATAATACTTACTGTAATTGATGACAACATCTTGTATAAGAAGGTTAATATTCAATCACCGCTAAAAAGGAAATGCGCAGCCGATGACCGGATAATTCCTTTTTTTGACTTTATGTATTTGCAGAAAGAGTTGGTACCGCTTATTGATTTTCCTATAAAAAATTGTACAAATTGTGATAGCCTTAAAGTTGATACGCTTTATCAATCGGTATTCAATGAAATGGCGAAAAAGTATCCCACTTACAAATTTGCTCCCATTGGCACAACCGAGCCGGTAAAGCAGCTGATATTTAACAATGTTTACTTACAAACAAGCACCTACAACAATAAAGCAGTTCCCGATATTATGGTCCAGCTTATAAAGCTGGAAGAATACGATGCTATTAAAAGTTTGTTATACTCGCCCAATCAGTTGATGGCAATAAATGCCTATGAAGCATTGGTATACCTGAAAAGCAAGATCCGGCTGCCAATAGATGCACCTACAGATGTAAAAATGAAGGAGATCCTAAACAGCAGTACGCAAATACCCGTTTTTTGCGGCCGGGATTGCAAACCCACCAATTTTGCCTATAACACTTTGAAGGTAAAAGAAAAAGATATAATAGATAAATATCAGGCTGCGTTTGGGGAATGAGCTGATCCCCCCGCTCATCCTTTTTTTCAACCAGTACATTTGGAAATCCGGGAAAACCTCTTATGTTTGTGTGTACTATTAAACTAGTACACTAAAACGCCAAACATGATACAAGTCCAAAACCTGCATTTTGGGTATCGACGCAAAAAGATCTTTACCGGTCTTAACCTGAAACTGGAAGCCGGCCACATCTATGGGTTATTGGGTAAGAACGGTACCGGTAAATCGACCCTGTTGAAAAATATGGCCGGCCTGTTGTTTCCCAGGGAAGGTACCGTAAATGTGCTTGGATTTACCCCCGGTAAACGGCAACCTGCTTTTTTGCAGGATATATTTATGGTGCCTGAAGAATTTCATTTGCCTGATATGCCCATCGAGCATTTGATAAAATACCATGCTCCTTTTTATCCCAAATTCAACGAAGATCAATTCAACCGGTTTATCACCGAATTCGACATTCCCCGCTCCAACACCATGCAGCAAATGAGTTATGGCCAAAAGAAAAAGGTGTTGATCAGTTTTGGACTGGCCTGTAATACTTCTGTATTATTAATGGATGAACCTACCAACGGCCTCGATATTATGAGTAAAAGCCAGTTTCGTAAAGTAATTGCCGGCTGCCTCGATGAAAACAAATGCATTGTAATAAGCACGCACCAGGTAAAAGACCTCGAGAGCCTGATTGACCGGGTTACCATCATTGATGAAGGCCGCATCCTGTTCGACCAAACAGTTGATAACATTACCCGCAAGCTGTCTTTCCATATTTCTTATGACAGTGATGAAATAAAGCAGGCCTTGTTCCGCGAACCTTCTTTGCGCGGCAGCGCGGTTATTACCCGCAATACGCAGGATGATGAAAGCAAGCTCGATCTTGAATTACTGTACAAGGCCATTGTGCTTAATGGCAATGCTATTCAATCTGTTTTTAACGCTTAAACTAATGCTATGAACGCTGTTTTTGATTTGAAACGTTGGTTTCTATATATGGGCAAACACTGGAACGAAAATAAAAGAAGATACCTTTTATCTCTGGCGGCTGTTGGCGGATTATTGATATTGTGGTATTCGTTTTTGATGATCGTTAACCCCGATAACCCGATGGGGCTACGAATACAGGTAGTTACCTTCTATGTAGGCTTGTTTCTTACCGGTTGTTTATTTGCCAGCATGATATTCAATGATCTTTCCGATGGTCCTAAAGCCATACACTATTTATTGACACCTGCCTACTCGCTGGAAAAATTATTGACTACGATCGTTTTTGGGGTGATCCTGTTTTTTATCAGCTATACCGCTGTGTTTTATGCCGTTGATTTTATTATGCTTAAAATAGGAAACGGTACTATGAATGCCTGGCTGGAAAGGCATCATAAGGCGCCCAGGTCGCCGCAGGAGCTTTTAAATGTATTTATTTCAACGGAAGGGAGTGATAATATCTACTTATACATCCTGCTGATCTTTTTTGCAGTGCAGTCTATGTTTTTGTTGGGCTCGGTATATTTTGTAAAGAATCAATATATAAAGACATTGGTTTCTGGCCTCATCGTGTTTTTGTTCATGGTTTTCTTTATACATAAAGTAATGGGTTCGTTTATGCCTGATGGCAGTTTCTTTGAGCCATTTACCATTTATCGGGTCTGGAACTCCAGCCACGGGGAAGTGATGATACAATTACCGGAATGGCTCAGTTCTATATTGCTTTTTCTTACCAAGTATGCGCTTGCGCCGAGTTTATGGGTGGTTGCTTATTTCAGATTGAAAGAAAAAGAAGTTTAACGCTAAAATTAAAATGATATGCAATTCAGAGAATCGCAAGCTATATACTTACAGATTGCGGATTATGTGTGTGAGAAGATCCTGCTAAAAGAATGGAAGGTGGAGGAGCGTATTCCATCCGTTCGGGAACTGGCCGTGCAGTTGGAGGTGAACCCTAATACTGTAATGCGCACCTATGAATTTTTGCAGCAACAGGAGATCATTCACAACCAGCGGGGCATTGGGTATTTTGTATCGCCCACTGCAATAAAAAATGCGCAATCCTACCGCAAAAATGACTTCGTTGAAAAAGACCTTCCGCAGGTTTTTCGTACGATGTTTCTGCTGGGGATGGACCCCGATGAGTTAAAACCCCGGTTCGAAAAATTCAAGAAACAACATTTTGCTTAACACAATCAAGAGCTGATAATGAAAACAAGCAATAAATTATTATTAGGCATTTTTCTTACCATCATAATATTAATAACAACTGTTCAGCTGATGGTATATGCCAAATATAAACGTGGTGAATACACCGCTTTTAAAAGAGAACAGTTTGTTCCAATGACCAGTTTGCCGGTACCTGCTGCACGGTTTGTTTCACTAAAGGGGATGGGAAGTTGTGCAATAAAGCCTTCCACTACGCTCAGGTTGGAAATTCAAAAGGATAATGCCAGTTTCATAAAATACCATGTGGTAAATGATACGCTGGTTATTACCGGTAATTCCAATGATCCTGATGGAAGCCGGAATAATAGCCTGGTGAACATTTACCTGCCAGCCTCCGTGCAACTCAAAGGCGCTGATTGTACTTTCAGAATATGGGGAGCCGATGATTCAACCTCGGCGCCGTCATATAATATAAGCATAAAGAATTCCTACCTGTTCATCAATTTCAGTGGCGCCGATAATGCTGCAGTATATTTTAATCAGTTAAACCTCAATAGTGTAAGTTCGGCGATTGATCTGAATAACCATGCGGTTTTAAATGACCTGAACTTACAATTTGCCGATTCAAGGCTCAATGATCAAAGGGCAACCATCAGAAAACTGACAATGGGATCTGATAATACCTCTACAATTGACCTGTCTGGTAAAAATGTTAATGCCTTAAAATAAAATTTATGCAACACTTACTGTTGGCGCTATCTATTATTACGCTCACATTCATTGCTGGCAATGGCCGTGATAAAACCTCTCTTGAAAATAACAAGGTGAGCATGAAGATGGAGAAGCCAGCAATAAGTAATGCTGATAGTGAATTACCCGCCGACAAACCTTCTGTCTTTTTTTCAAGGTTCGAGATGTTTGTTTATTAAGGATGCGGGCATAGCTATGTAGAACAAAAATATCGGCAGTATTACTTGCTTAAAGTAACCCTGCCGGTATTTTCTTTAAAATGTTGTACTGCTACCTAACCAGGCCATCATACCCATGCCGGTTTCAATAGCGTTTTCATCTATGTTGAAGGTGGGTGTATGCACCCCTGATGTAATACCTTTAGCTACGTTCATTACACCTAACCGGTAAAAGCAACCGGGGATGTGCGTGGTGTAATATCCAAAGTCTTCTGCGCCCATGCGCACTTCAGTAGTTTCCACCTGTTCTTTTCCAATGTATTGTTCGGCCAGTGAGCGGGCAATGCTGTTCAGTTCTTCATTGTTATAAACAGTTGGGTAACCTACATCTATATGCAGATCAATTTCTGCCCCCATGCTGTGCACCAGTTCGGTAGCCTGTTTGCGAATAAGCTCATGTGCCTTAAAGCGCCATTCTTCATCCAGGGCCCTGAAGGTGCCCATCAACTTCACTTCGCTGGGAATTACGTTGGTGGTATGTCCGCCCTGGATAGAACAGATCGACAACACCGAAGGTGATAACGGGTTCCTGTTTCGGCTGATGATCTGTTGCAGACTAACAATAAGATAAGAAGCCACTAGTATGGTATCAACGGTTAAATGCGGCGCAGCTGCATGTCCGCCCTTACCCTTGATGGTGATGTATATTTCATCAGCGCTGGCCATTACCTGTCCGCCGCGAAAACTCAGTTTGCCAATTTCCAGTTGTGGATGTACATGCAATCCGTATATGCCTTGTGGCCTGGGATTTTCCAACACGCCTTCTTTAATAAGGATACTGGCGCCACCGGGGTTTCTTTCTTCACCAGGTTGAAAGATCAGTTTTACGGTTCCTTCCCATTCCTCTTTTAACTCCTGTAGAATTTTGGCGGCCCCCAGTAAACAGGTGGTATGCACATCGTGCCCGCAGGCATGCATCACACCATCGTTCTTTGATTTATAAGGAACATCATTTTGTTCGGTTATAGGGAGCGCATCCATATCGGCCCGCAGTGCAATCACTTTCTTTTCAGGATTCTTTCCTTTTATTAAACCCACCACACCGGTTCCGGCCATAACGGTAAAGGGGATGCCAAATTCAGTTAATTTATGTTGAACGAAACGCGAGGTTTCGAATTCCTGGTAACTTAATTCAGGATGTGCATGTAAATGATGGCGAATATCTATAAACTCAGCAGCATATGTTTTTGCCAGGCTTTGGATCTTCTTCTGTAAAATGCTCATGGCCACAAAGATAGTAGGAAAGTCCTTAAAACCCGCTACAACGAACCCGACTTATCCGGGTTAACATCAATAACATCGCGGATGATATATACTCCCGAAGGAAAGTAGCGCTGAATGGATGATAAATAGGGTTCTGCCTCTTCACGGCTTTTAAAATCGCCCACCTTCAGTTTCATGTAGGGAGATTGCCACTGGAGGTATGCTTTCAGTTCTGGAAATTCCTGGTATATTTTAGTCTTTGCAGTGGTGGCTTTATTCCGGTCGTTGGTGCTGATCACCAGTATCCGAAACCCCTGCACATAGCGGCGGGCATCGCGGGTGGTCAATTCATTGATCTGGATCTGCTTTTTTTCCAGCATATCAATCCGTGGATCTTTATGCACCACAACGGAATTGCTATCTGTTTGGGCAACCAGGGTATGGGATAGGATCAATAAAACACAACTGATAATGTACTTCATGCGAAATATATTTTTTTAAGCCACATAAATAAAGCTGGTACTGAATTGATGCCATGGATCTTATGCGGCTTCTACCAATTTAAATGCAAAATCTTCGCCAAAGATAATTCAATGGGCTGCCAGATGCAAGCAGAGTTCTTAATAGCCCGAGGTGCCATTTTGTGGCGCCCCGGTCACAATGGCTACCCCTGAGCTGGTTCCCAACCGGTTGGCTCCGGCTTTAATGTATTGTTCTGCCGCCTCATAGGTGCGTATCCCGCCGGAAGCCTTTATTTTAATAGTAGACGGCAGGTGCGCCCGCATCAGTTGCACAGCCTCCATGGTGGCGCCTTTTTCGGCATAGCCGGTACTGGTTTTTAAAAAATCCACCCCGGTTTTGGCATATATTTCACAACATGTAATGATCTCTTCATCAGTTAATATCCCGCTTTCGATGATCACTTTAACCAGTCTGTTCTGGGCATGGGCTGCTTCAACAATGGCCTCCATTTCCAGCTCCAGGTATTGCCAGGCCTTGCTTTTAAGTGCTACCAGGTTAATCACCACATCCAGTTCATCGGCGCCGTCCTGAATAGCCTGCTGGGCTTCGGCCTGTTTGGCGCGGGCAACAGAATAACCAAAAGGAAAGCCTATGACCGTAGCCGTTTTTACCCCACTGTTAACCAAAATTCCCCTGGCGTTCTTTACCAGTGGTGGCGGCACACACACTGCATAAAAGTTATATTGGATCGCTTCTTCGCATAGCTTTTTAAGTTCATGTATGGTAGTTGCAGGTTTTAGCAGGGTGTGATCGATATATTGCGCGATGTTCATGTAATTTATTAACCGGTTAAAAACTTTTTAACCCGACTAAATTAGTTCATTTAACTAAATTCGATCCCTGTTCCCGAATTAAATCAAAAACCAAAAGCACATGAGAAAGTACTGTTTCTTTCCGCCAGGGAGGATCTTTTTCCTGGTGGGCCTGATGTTCATATTGCATTCAACTGCCATGGCACAGGTAACCTTTCCGGTAAATGGCGTTGCGGATCCCAAAGTAAAATGTTTTGCATTTACTAATGCCACCATTGTAAAGGACGTTCAAACCACGCTCACCAATGGCACACTGGTCATTCGGGAGGGGAAAATTGTATCTGTTGGTACATCGGTAACCATTCCGAAAGATGCGGTGGTGGTCAATTGCAGCGGTAAATTTATTTACCCTTCCTTTATCGACATTTATAGCGATTATGGCGTGGCCGTTCCGCAACGGCAGAGTGCGCCATTCGATTTTCGCGCTCCGGCGCAACTTACTTCCAATACCAAGGGTGTATTTGGCTGGAACCAGGCGATCAGAAGCGAGATCGACGCTGCCAGATTATTTACTACCGATGACGCGAAAGCAGATCCTTTGCGCAGCATTGGCTTTGGCACGGTGCTTACCCACCAGAAGGATGGTATTGCGCGTGGCACCGGTGCACTGGTAACCCTCGCCAGTGAAAAGGAGAACCTGGTCATGCTGAAAGAAAAAGCGTCTGCGAATTATTCATTCAGCAAAGGTACTTCTACCCAAAGCTATCCTTCTTCCATGATGGGGACTATTGCTTTACTACGCCAGACTTACCTCGATGCGCAGTGGTATAAAAGCAATCCGGCTGCTGAAGGCGTTAACCTGTCGCTGAAATCCTGGAACGACATTCAATCGTTACCGCAAATATTCGATGCAGGGGATAAATGGAACGATCTTCGCGCCGATCGTATTGGCGATGAATTCGGCATTCAATACATCATTAAAGGCGGTGGTAACGAATACCAACGCATAAAAGACATTGCTGCTACAAAAGCAACATATATTCTGTCATTGAATTTTCCGCAGGCAATGGATGTGGAAGACCCCAATGAAGCGCGGTTTGTTTCCCTGGGCGATATGAAGCACTGGGAGCTGGCGCCTTCCAACCCGGCAGCGTTGGAAAAAGCAGCTATCCCATTTTGTTTAACTGCTACGGAACTAAAAGACACCAAACAGTTCCTGACCAATTTGCGCAAAGCATTTGAGTATGGGTTAAGTGAAACCAAAGCACTGGAAGCCCTTACCAAAACCCCTGCTACCGTATTAGGGGTGTATGATAAAGTGGGAAGCCTCGATGCCGGTAAAATAGCCAGCTTTTTAATCACCACCGGTGAAGTGTTCAAAGAAAAAACGGTGATCCTGCAAAACTGGGTGCAGGGCGAACGATACAATGTAAAAGATGAGAACTGGTCGTCTATTACCGGACAATATACCATACAGGTAAGATCGGCCGGTGGTAGCAACAGTTATACACTGGATGTAAAAAGCACTACCGATGCCAGCATTATTGCCAAAGACACCATCAAGGCTAAATTCAATTTTGATGGCAAACTGGTGACCATCAGCTTTGCTGCCGAGAAAAAACCACGGGCTGCCAACATTCGGTTGGGCGGTACGGTAAATGGCGAGGTGTGGAATGGAAATGGGGTAGATGCAGAAGGGAATTCCGTATTGTGGTCGGCCAGTTATGCAAAAGCAGGCACACCTGCTCCTGATACCAGTAAGAAAAAGCCGCTGGGAATGCTGGGCAAAGTGGTGTATCCGTTCGACGGTTATGGCTGGGATTCCCTGCCACAACCTGAAACTATTTTAATTAAGAACGGCACCGTTTGGACCAATGAAAAAGAAGGCCGGTTAGAGAATACCGATGTATTGATAAAGAACGGGAAGATCGCACAGATCGGTAAGAGCCTGTCGGAACCCGGCGCCAAAGTAATTGATGCTTCCGGCAAGTTTGTTACACCGGGTATTATCGATGAACACTCACATATTGCGGCCGCTTCCATTAACGAAGGCGCACAATCAGTAACTTCAGAAGTGCGTATTGCCGATAACCTGAATCCGGAAGACATAAACATCTATCGCCAGTTGAGCGGTGGCGTTACTTCTTCCCACATTTTACATGGCTCTGCCAATACCATTGGCGGACAAACCCAATTGATAA
>JAJKIL010000202.1 GCA_021154515.1 Niastella sp.
ACTAAACACGAACCATGCAAAAAATCGGAATCCTTGGTGGCGGACAATTAGGCAGAATGCTTTTACAGGCCGCGGCCAACTATCCTGTTGAAACCTTTATCCTTGAAAACGATGATCAGTGCCCGGCAGCCCATTTGTGCCATCATTTTGTGAAAGGTGATATTCGGAATTTTGATGATGTGTACAATTTCGGCAAAGGACTGGATGCCATTACCATTGAAATTGAATCGGTGAACGAAGATGCCCTGGAAAAACTGGAACAGGAAGGCGTTCGGGTATATCCCCGCCCTGCCGCCCTGCGCACTATAAAAAACAAGATCCTGCAAAAAGAATTTTATAAAGAAAAACAAATTCCCACCTCTCCATTTATTATTACGCAGAACCTGGCCGAACTAAGGGCCAATGCTTCTTTTTTACCAGCTGTACATAAAATTGGCATCGGAGGTTATGATGGGCGTGGTGTTCAATTGTTGAACGCATCTGATGACCTGCCTAAAGGTTTTGATGCGCCGGCCGTTTTGGAAAAAATGGTGACTATTCATCGCGAGATCTCCCTAATTATTGCGGTGAACGATAAAAATGAGATCGCTTTTTACCCACTGGTTGATATGGTGGTAGACCAACGGTTGAACCTGCTCGACTACCAGATCAGTCCGGCTGAAGTGAACGAAAAAACATTGTGGAAAATAGAAGCCATTGCACTGGCTGTAGTAAAAGGACTAAAAAGTGCAGGTATTTTTGCGGTTGAGTTGTTTGTAGATAAACAGGGTGACGTGTTTGTAAACGAAACCGCTCCACGCGTTCATAACAGTGGCCATCATACTATAGAAGCCAATTACAGTTCGCAGTTTGATATGTTGTGGCGCGTTATGTTACAATATCCGTTAGGCAATACTGATGCTATTTTACCAGCCGCCATTGTAAACCTGGTAGGCGCCGAAGGATTTGAAGGCGAAGCTAAATACCAGGGGCTGGAAGAAATACTGGCCATGGATAATGTGTTTGTTCACCTCTATGGAAAAAAACAAACCAAGCCTGGCCGCAAGATGGGGCACGTAACCATCGTCAGTAAAGACAAACAGGATTTGACGTATAAAGCGAATAGGATTAAAAACATATTAAAAGTAGTTTGTTAACCCCCGTTCTGCCTGCCGTTCATCTCTTTTTAATATACAAGCTTAGGTAAAACATTAATTTTGCGGGCGATAAACCGTGAAACGTCAAACGTGAAACGTGAAAGGTTCCTGAAAATCGGAGTTCATGCCTAATAGTCGGAAAACCCCATTTGCCGTTTGCCGTTTTACGTTTTACGACTTTAAACTTATAACAACTCAGATGAACCGTAACAGCAGGATTGTTTTTGGATTTATTCTGTCCCTCATTTTTATTTCCTGTAAAAGCGAGAAAAAAGATGATACCCTAAAAGCCGGCGGCAAGGCCGGTGGTGGCAATCGCCCCGTACAGGCGGAAGCATTTATTGTAAGATCAAAAGCCCTTAGTGAAAGTCTGGAAATCCCCGGTACCCTGTTTCCCTTTGAAGTAACAGAGATCCGCCCTGAAATTTCTGGCCGCGTAGTTGCATTGAATATTCCGGAAGGAAGTTTTGCGCAAAAAGGCGCCTTGCTGGTAAAGCTGTTCGACGGCGACCTGCAGGCACAGCTAAAGAAATTACAGGTGCAATTGCAGATTGCTCAAAAAACGGCTGAACGCCAGAAGGAATTGTTATCTATCAACGGTATCAGCCAGCAGGAATACGACCTCAGTGAATTGCAGGTAAGCAACCTGAAAGCTGATATTGATCTTACCCAGGTAAGCATTAGCAAAACTGAGATCAGGGCGCCTTTTACCGGTCGTATCGGTTTAAGGAATATCAGTAACGGCGCATATATCAGTCCCACTACCCTTGTTACTACCATTAGCCAGGTTAATCAATTGAAACTGGAATTCACCGTACCTGAAAAATACAGTGAGGCCATGCATAAAGGCCGTCAGGTGAGCTTTACTATAGCAGGAACCGATCAAAAGTTCAACGCATCTGTGCTGGCTACCGAATCGAATATTGAAGCCACTACCCGTACCCTGAAAGTAAGGGCGGTGGTACAGGGCAAACACCAGTTGTTGGTACCTGGCGCCTTTGCTAAAGTAGCTTTACAATTGGGAAAGAACGACCACTCCCTGATCGTTCCTTCACAGGCTGTAATTCCACAGGCGCGTAACAAAAGCGTGATCGTGTATAAAGATGGTAAACCCAACTTCCAGGTGGTTGCTACCGGCATTCGCGATTCATCGTATGTGCAGGTGTTAGATGGCGTTAAGGAAGGCGATACGATCATCATTACAGGTTTACTGGCCATCCGCCCTGATAGTAAAATCAAATTAGTAAAAGTTCAATAAGATAGTTTAATGAAATGAGCCATAAAATTTTCGAGCTATCATACTATTTTGCGATGAAAATTTTATGGCGAATTCCATCTGGCCAAAATAAAATAGAAATTTTCAGATGAATATCTCGGAACTGAGTTTGCGGCGACCGGTATTGGCAACGGTACTGAACATCCTGATCGTGCTGTTCGGGGTGATCGGTTTTACCTTCCTGGGGGTTCGTGACTATCCCGCCATCGATCCGCCCAACGTAAGCGTGCGCACGAGTTATCCCGGCGCCAATGCAGACATTATAGAATCACAGATCACAGAACCACTCGAAAAATCCATTAACGGTATTGCGGGTGTAAGAAATATCACGTCAACAAACAGCCAGGGTGTAAGCAGTATTAACGTAGAGTTTGACCTGAGCATTGACCTGGAAGCTGCCGCCAATGACGTGCGCGATAAAGTTTCCCAGGCCATCCGCTCCTTACCTACCGACCTTCCGGCCCCGCCTGTTGTTTCAAAGGCCGACGCGAGCTCTGACGCCATCATCTCCATGACGGTGCAAAGTAATACGCGCAACCAGCTGGAGATAACAGAATATGCGAACAACGTACTGGTTGAACGGTTACAAACCATACCCGGTGTTAGCTCCATTCAGATCTGGGGGGAAAAACGCTACGCCATGCGTATCTGGTTCAACCCCGCCAAACTGAGCGCTTACGGCTTAACGCCAGGCGATGTGCAGGCTGCGATAGCCAAAGAGAATGTGGAATTACCTTCTGGTAAGATAGCAGGTAATAAAACGGAATTAACGGTGCGCACCTTCGGTCGCTTAACCACCGAAGAAGACTTCAATAATGTTATTGTAAAGAATGTGAACGGCAGCGACATCCGGTTAAAGGATGTGGCTGAAGCGGTATTAGGACCCGAGAACGAAGAAACCGTTTTGAAGGAAAGCCGCATTCCTATGATCGCGCTGGCCCTGGTGCCTCAACCCGGTTCCAACTACGTAGCCATCTCGAACGAGTTTTATAAACGCCTTGCCCAGCTGGAAAAGGAAATGCCCGGTGATATTAAACTGGGTATTGCACTCGATCAAACCAAATTCATCAAGCGTTCTATTTCAGAGGTAGAAGAAACCCTGATCATATCACTGATCCTGGTGGTGCTGATCATTTATTTGTTCTTCCGCAGCTGGCTGATCGCTTTCCGGCCATTGATCGACATCCCGGTGTCATTGATCGGCGCCTTCTTTATCATGTACGTCAGCGGTTTTACGGTGAATGTGTTGTCGCTGCTGGGTATTGTACTGGCCACCGGTCTGGTGGTGGATGATGGTATTGTGGTTACCGAAAACATCTTTAAAAAGATGGAAGAAGGGATGAACAAATACCAGGCTGCGAAAGAAGGTTCAAAAGAAATTTACTTTGCGGTTATCGCTACGTCCATTACGCTGGCGATCATCTTCTTACCCATCATTTTCTTACAGGGCTTCGTAGGCCGCCTGTTCCGCGAGTTTGGTATTGTGGTAGCCGGTGCGGTGTTGATCTCTGCCGTTGTATCGCTTACACTTACGCCGGTACTGAACGTGAAGCTGACCCGCGATGTGCATAAGCACAGCTGGTTCTATCATAAAACGGAACCTTTCTTCCGCTGGATGGAAGACGGTTATCACAATTCGCTGAAGCGGTTTATGCGCGTGCGCTGGATCGCCTGGGTAATTGTGGCGGCTTGTGCGGGCATCATTTATTTCATTGGTGGCAGCATACAGTCTGAGCTGGCGCCCATGGAAGACCGCAGCCAGTTCCGTTTACAGGTTACAGCGCCTGAAGGTACCGCCTATGATTATATGGATACCTATATTGACCGGTTGGCGCAACTGGTAATGGATTCAGTGCCTGAATCCAAAACGGTGTTGAGCATTGTGGCCCCTGGTTTCAGTGGTTCCGGTGCTACCAATACCGGTATGGTACGTACTACCTTAAGCGATCCTGAGGAACGCACCCGCTCGCAACAACAGATCGTTGATCTTATAAACCGCAACCTGGGTAAGTTCTCAGATGGTAAAGCTTTTGCCATCCAGGAACAAACCATTGCAGTAAACCGCCGTTCGGGGTTACCGGTACAGTTCGTTATTCAAAACAATGATTTTGATAAAATAGCCCAGGTGCTGCCAAAGTTCCTGGAAGAGGCGAACAGGAACCCGGTTTTCCAGGGGGTGGATGTGGACCTGAAATTCAATAAACCGGAGGTTAATATTGAAGTAGACCGCATAAAAGCCAGTCAGCTGGGCGTGAGCGTTTCCGATGTATCGCAAACCCTGCAGCTGGCCCTGAGTAATTTGCAGATGGGGTATTTTTACCGTACCGGTAAACAATATTCCGTGATCGGCCAGGTGGAGCGGAACGATCGTGACGACCCTACTGACCTGAAGAATATTTATGTGCGCAATAACCGAAACGAGATCATTTCACTGGATAACCTGGTTACCATGCGCGAGGCAACCACCCCGCCTACCCTGTACCACTTTAACCGGTATAAATCGGCCACCGTTTCGGCTGGTGTAGCACCAGGTCATACATTGGGTGAGGGTATAAAGGTGATGGAGGATATAGCGAAGAAATTACTGGATGACTCCTTTGCCACTTCGCTCTCAGGCCCCAGCCGCGACTTTGCAGAGAGTTCCGGTAATACTTCCTTTGCCCTGTTACTGGCGTTGGGACTGATCTTCCTGGTACTGGCAGCGCAGTTTGAAAGCTTTATTGATCCAGTTGTGATCATGATTACGGTACCGATGGCCTTTGCGGGCGCCCTGTTGAGCTTGTGGTTGTTCGACCAAACCCTCAACATCTTTTCACAGATTGGCATGATTATGCTGGTAGGGCTGGTGACCAAGAACGGTATCCTGATCGTGGAGTTCGCCAACCAGAAACAACATGCTGGTTTGCGTAAACGCGAGGCAGTAATTGAAGCGGCGAGTGCTCGTTTACGCCCTATCCTGATGACGAGCCTGGCCATGGCCCTGGGTGCATTACCATTGGCGTTATCGCTGGGTGCTGCCTCAACAAGCCGTATACCGCTGGGTATTGTGATCGTGGGCGGTATCATGTTCTCACTGATATTGACCTTGTATGTGATCCCAGCCGTTTATTCATTCCTGTCGCAGCCAAAACACAAAAG
>JAJKIL010000203.1 GCA_021154515.1 Niastella sp.
AAAATGAGCGATTTGATGCGTTCGGGCTGTTTCAGCACATTTAATATGGCTACATGGCCGCCCAATGAGTTGCCAAGCAGGTGTACATTTTGATAATCCTGGTATTCAATAAACTTGTGCACAAACTTCTGCAAACCTCCTACCGAAGTATGCAAAAGGTCCATATCAAGCAAAGGGAGTAATGGAACCACAACTTTATTATGGTTCTTGAAGTAACTGATCAAATCACCAAAGTTGCTAAGGGCACCGAATAATCCATGCAAAAGTATTAGCGGTTCGCCTTCGCCTTCTTCAATATACTTGAATTTATCCACTTGTTTGATCGTATAATTCATCAGCTATGTCTGTTCAAGTCAGTCAATTAATCGCTAAAATAAACGTTTTCTGCAAATAATCCATCCTTGCAGTTTTACACTGCAATTTTAATGTAAGCTACTGATTTTTTATATTTTCACCTCACAACTCAGCGTGGTACCTTTTGTGTGGCAAACCCGTCAAAAAACGCACTTAGCTCAGTAAACATGTCTTTAAATACCGGTATCAGTTTCCCAATACCATTTATAACCCAGGGACCCAGTGGCTGTAACCATGGCCAGGTAATTGACTTAGCAAGTGTTTCATCACTAATGAGCTTTACCTTTTGCACAAAGAACAGCACTACACTGAGTGTAAACATATACAAAATAGTGTACAAAAGAACTCCCGCGATCTTGTTTACCCAACCCATCATGGCCATTTCAACTGTTGATTCAAGTAAACTGGCCACAAACCGCACTATCAATACTACCCCGATAAACACCACTGCAAATGAAATAAAAGGCAACCATTTGGCAGAGATATTAACGGAATCTTTTAAATAATCTGCTACAACTACCGATAATTTCATGGCAGCGGCAATACCTGCAATAAACGCAAAAATTGAAAATACTGCAACTATAAGTCCGCGCCGTAGCCCTTTTATAACGGCCAGGGCAAGAAATATTAGAACTAATATGTCTATGAGCATGGTTCTGAAATGTATAGCAATTGCCCTGCCTATTTCGCCAGCAACTCCTTTACCAGGCCGCTGATTGCTTTTCCATCGGCCTTGCCAGCCAGTTGTTTGGTGGCCGCTCCCATCACTTTCCCCATATCGGCAGGTGAGGAAGCGCCTGTTTCGGCAATGATGTTAGCTATAATTGCTTTCAATTCTTCCCCACTTAATTGTTTGGGGAGGAATTTCTCTATTATTTCAATTTCTTCCTGCTCTTTTTGTGCCAGGTCGGTCCGGTTCTGCTGGGTAAAGATCTCCAGTGAATCCTTCCGCTGTTTTACCAGCTTCTGTAATAATTTTATCTCGTCTTCCTCTTTCAATTCGCCGCCCGCTCCTTCTGATGTTTTTGCCAGCAAAATGGCAGCTTTAATGGCACGTAAACTACGCAGTGCTTTTTCGTCCTTGGCCAGCATGGCTGTTTTAAGGTCAGCCATGATCTTTTGTTCTAAGTTCATATGCGGCTTTTTGAAATTACAATTTATTTTCTTTCAACTGAATATCGCGGAAACGACCATAAAAATCTTTGGCAAAGTTCTTCATCATCTCAACCAGTTCGGGCTGGTGCGTGGCCCGCTCAAAACTATCGGCCATTGTCATAATGGTTTGATAATAAAAGTCGGCCATCTCATCCACCATCATATCCTTGGTCCACAGGTCCATGCGTAAAGCCGATTTATCGGCCCCATCCCAAAAAGACAGCATCATGGCCCTGGCCTTCTGAGCATTGTCGGCAGTACTGTCAGTGGCATTCCACAATATTTGATCGGGAATGTTTTTTTCGTCGAGCGACACATCAATAGTTATTCTCGATTGCCTCATTTTTATTTGATTATCAGTTTTTTATATTTTGAACCGCAAAAGTACACCGATTTTTAATAGGTTTTGGTGCCTGACTAACTGTTCACCTTGTGTAAATGTAAATTAAACCACCATTCGGTGAAAATTGTTAAAACATATATGTGATTTTAACAATGCCGGCTGCATAAAATACGGCTCAAAAAAAAGGGTACTAACCCGTTGGTAGTTACAAGTTTATTTGATAATTTGGGGAATACGCTTCAAAATCTTCCCAGATTTATCAAAAACCTTTATTCCACCTAATCAATATCCTCCGAATGCCTCTCTGATCAAAGCTAATCTACATTAAGGTGTCATTTGCAGCAGTAAACGAACAAAAAGGGTATGTGTGTTAGTAGTACCTCTTTTACCTATATAAATGCATCGTGGCGTCTTCCGAAGGCCGGATCGCCGTTTCTACCATTAATAAATAATTGCCTGCCAGCCATAAATTCATTGGTGGCCTGCATATACCTCATTAACCTGTGGAAAAACCAATCCTTTTTTAGAAAAGGCCTACCAAAGGCCTTTTCTTTTTCTAGTTTTACTTTGTTACTTTTGTTAATCTTATATTTATAGAATGAGTATTAGTAGTATCGAAAAAATGGAATATAACACGACCAGGAATCACCTGGCGATGCGTGAGTATGGACGGCATATTCAAAAGATGATTGAATACCTGCTGACAATCGAAGATCAGGAAACCCGCCAGCGTAATGCTTATGCTGTGATTGAACTGATGGGCTTTCTGAACCCACACTTAAAAAATGTTGAGGATTTTAGACATAAATTATGGGATCACCTGTTCCTGATCTCCAATTTTAAACTGGCGGTTGATTCACCCTACCCCATCCCCACAAGGGAAACTTTAAAATCAAGACCAGGACCGCTGCCCTATCCCAAGCGGTATCCCAAATTCTCGCATCTGGGTAAAAACCTGGAGCTGGTTATCAACAAGGCACTGAAAGAAGATCAGCCCGAAAAAAGACAGGGTTTTGCCAATGCCATTGCCTATTACATGAAACTGGCTTACAATAACTGGCATAAAGAAACCGTACACGACGACGCCATTCAGGGCGAACTGACCAATATTACCGAAGGCCAGCTCACTTTCACCAATACACCATATGTTCGCCAGCACCGTCCCAGCGATAATCGTGACCGCGATCGCGATCGTGGAGGCTATGGCGATTACCGCAATAAACGTGGCGGCGGTGGAAAATTCCAGGGCCGTGGTGGCCGGGATGACCGCGGCGGACGTGATGACCGCGGCGGACGTGATGATCGTGGCGGCGGACGCGACAACCGCAACGACCGGGGCGGTAAGTTTAAAAAGAGATACAAATAAGTTGACAAGTTGATAGAATTGACAAGTTTAAAAGTTACAGTCAATTCAATTACAAGTTAAAATCAGCCAACCTGCCCAAAATGGCGGGAAGGCAAAAGAATAAAATAATAACCCCGACAGTAAAACCTATTGTCGGGGTTTTATATTTGCAGCTTATTATACCGTTTGGTAATAAAAACCCAGGAAACAGTAACTATGAATTCTTTCGAAGTCATCGGTGGTAAAAAATTAAAAGGTGAAATTGTTCCCCAAGGCGCGAAAAACGAAGCCCTGCAAATTATCAGCGCGGTGTTGCTTACTGCCCAAAAAGTAACCATCACCAATATTCCCGACATATTAGATGTAAACCTGCTTATTGAATTGCTGGGCGAAATGAATGTAAAGATCGAACGCCCGCAACGCGATACCTGTATTTTTCAGGCCGATGATGTGAATGTTGATTACCTGCGCAGCGATGCCTACAAACAAAAAAGCGGTCGCCTGCGTGGCTCCGTTATGCTGGCCGGCCCCATGCTGGCCCGTTTCAGAAAAGCCTATATTCCCAAACCCGGTGGCGATAAGATCGGCCGCCGCCGCCTGGATACCCATATAATTGGTTTCGAAAAACTGGGCGCTTCCTTCAACTATCTTTCCGAAGATGGCTTTTTTGAATTACAGGCCCCTAACCTCAAGGGCACTTACCTTATGCTCGATGAGCCTTCTGTAACCGGTACCGCCAACATAGTTATGGCGGCTGTTATGGCCGAAGGCACTACCACCATTTATAACGCCGCCTGCGAACCCTATATACAGCAATTGTGTAAAATGCTCATCCGCATGGGCGCTAAAATAAGTGGCATCGGCAGCAACCTGCTTACTATTGAAGGCGTACAGTCATTAAATGGTACCGAGCACCGCATGCTGCCCGATATGATCGAGATAGGCTCGTTTATTGGGCTGGCAGCCATGACGCAAAGCGATATCACCATAAAGAATTGCGGCATCGAGCACCTGGGTATTATCCCTGAAAAATTCAAACAGTTGGGCATTCAACTGGAATTTCAAGGCGACGATATTCATGTGCCCGCGCAGGAAGTGTACGAAATACAAACCTTTCTCGATGGCGGGGTGCTAACCATTTACGATCATCCCTGGCCAGGTTTTACCCCCGATCTGCTAAGCATTGTGCTGGTAGTGGCTACCCAGGCCCGCGGCAGCGTGCTGATACATCAAAAAATGTTCGAAAGCCGTTTGTTCTTTGTTGACAAACTCATCGATATGGGCGCGCAGATCATTCTTTGTGATCCCCATCGCGCCGCGGTAATAGGATTAGGCAGAAAGCAAAAACTGCGGGGCATTCAAATGAGCAGCCCCGATATCAGGGCAGGGATCTCGCTTTTAATTGCCGCGCTGAGTGCCGATGGAAAAAGCGTTATTCAAAACATTGAACAAATAGATCGCGGCTACCAGTACATCGACAAACGCCTGCAGGCATTAGGGGCTGAACTGAAAAGAATTTAAAGGCAAAAGGCAGAGGGCAAAAGGCAAAGACAGCGACGCGGCAACCTGAAACTTGAAACCTGGAACCTGAAACTAACTTACTCTAAACCACATACGCATACATGCACCAAAATAAAATAATAATCCTTACAGCTCCTTCGGGAGCCGGTAAAACATCTATTACCCATTACTTATTGAAAGAATTTCCTCAATTGGCATTCTCCATATCTGTGGCTACCCGTAAAAGACGTGAGAACGAAGTAGATGGGAAAGATTATTATTTTATGACGGAAGAAGAATTTCACAACAAGAATAAAAACAATGAATTTGTTGAATGGGAAATGGTGTATGAAGGCAAGATATATGGTACGCTGAAATCGGAACTGGAACGCATCTGGAACAATCAGCAGGTACCCGTACTGGATATCGATGTAAAAGGCGCTATTCACGTACAGGAGCAATTTCCCGGTACTACCCTGTCGATATTTATTGACCCGCCTTCTGTTGACGAACTAAGACGCCGGTTAAGCTCAAGGGGTACCGAAACCGAAGAAAGTTTGCAGACAAGAATAAACAAAGCCTCTTACGAAATGTCGTTTAAACATCACTTTTCTAAAGTTATTCTTAACGACAATCTACACAATGCCTGTGCGCAGGCCAAAGAAGCCGTTCAGCAGTTTCTGAAAAGCTAAAACAAATAGGCAAAAGCAATAAACAATTGGCAATCGGGAACCTGGTAACTGATACTGGATTCTTCCGCTTTTTGTTTATTTTCGTACCCCAACTATGAGTTTACTTACCGGAATAGGCATTGTCATTGGCGTTGTGTTTCTGTTGCTCGCATATTTTGCAGGCATTGAAGTGGCTTTTACCTCAGCCAACCGGTTAAATATTGAATTAAAAAAGAAACAGGGTTCCAGTGCCGGTATTTTATTATCGAACCTGTTCGACAACCCCTCCCGCTTCATAGGCACCAATGTAGTTGGGTTCAGTTTTTTTCTCACCTTCCTGGTCTTACTGATGTCCATGTTCCTGAACGAATGGGTGCATTGGGATACCATGGATATTACCGCCAAGTCGTTTATCAGCTTTTTCCGGCTGTTTTTCGAGATAGTGATCTCGTGGGTGCTCATCATTATTCTGGGTGAATGCATCCCAAAAGCCATTTTTAAGGCTAAAAGCGATTCCCTGCTGTCTTTTTCAGCCCGGGTTGGCCTGCTGGGTTTATTTGACAATGTGTTTTACTGGATAGCAGAGGCCTTTGTAAAGCTATCGATCTTTATCCTGAACGTAATTTTCGATATGCGCATCGACAAGCGAAAAGAGCCTTTTTCGCGTAGCGACCTCGATCACTTTTTTCAGCAAACAAGCGAATATAACAGCGATGGCGCCGATATGAATACGGAGCTGTTCGAGAATGCGCTCTCCTTACCAAAAATAAAAGTGCGCGAATGCCTGGTGCCCCGCAAGGAAATTGAGGCTATTGAACTGAATACTACTGTGGAGGAGGCCCGCAAAAAATTTATCTCAACCCGGTTGAGCAAACTCATAGTGTATGGTGGCAATATCGACCAGATACTGGGCTATATTCATCAGCTCGATCTGTTTAAACAACCCGAACATGTCAAGGAGATCCTGCTGCCCATTCCCGCCATTCCGGAGAGTATGAGCGCCACCGACCTCATTAATAAATTCACCAGGGAACGCAAAAGCATTGCCTGGGTGGTAGATGAATTTGGCGGAACCGCCGGCATTGTTACCATGGAAGACCTGCTGGAAGAGATCTTTGGCGAAATAAGGGATGAATACGATGTGGAGGAGTTTGAAGAAAAAATGATCTCCGAGGACGAGTATATCCTGTCGGGCCGGCTGGAGCTGGATTACCTGGTGGAGAAATATAAACTGGAATTTCCCGAAAACGATTCGGAAACTCTTTCCGGCTTTATCATTCACCAGCACGAAACCATTCCCCGATTAAAAGAACGCATTATCATTGGTAATTATGAATTTGAGATCTTGAACGTGAGCGATACCCGAATTGAAATGGTGCGCCTGAAGATCCTGCGGTAGTTAAGCTAAAACTTTAGTAATCACGCACTAAGTATTCCCACCTACAATTTCAACCCCTTAACAACCTTTCTGTTGATACCAAGCTGATAAGCCTTAAATTTGCCCCGCTTTCACTATTTTTCAGATATTTATGGCGATCCTATGGCACTAAGCTTTTTAGAAAGAAGGAGCAACGATACCGAGATGACGTTTATTGATCATCTTGAGGAGTTACGTGGGCATATTATACGTTCTGTATTGGCTATTTTTGTTGCAGCGATTGTTATTTTCATTAAAATCGACTGGGTATTTGACAACATTGTAATGGGGCCCGTGCGCAACAACTTTGTGTCGTACCGGTATATGTGCGGCCTCAGTCACTGGTTGCATATCGGCGACGCCCTGTGTATGCCGCCTATCCCTGCAGGCTATAAACTATTGGGTAATACGGTTAGCGGACCATTTATGTCGGCCATTCAAATTGGTATGATTGGTGGGTTCATCGCTGCCTTCCCCTACATCTTCTGGGAATTCTGGAAGTTTGTGAAACCGGCTTTATCACCCAAGGAATTGAAATATTCCAGCAACGCCATCTTCTTTGTATCCATATTCTTCTTTGCAGGGGCTTTCTTCGGGTATTTCGTGCTGGGACCTTTTACCTTTAACTTCCTGGCCAACTTTAACCTGGGTACGGCCAATATGTATGAATACAAACCAGCGTTGGACGATTACATCGATAACCTGGTAAATATTATTTTAGGCTGCGGTATTGCTTTTGAGCTGCCCATTTTAGCCTATGTACTTACTAAGATTGGGTTGATAACCCCCGCCTTTTTAACCAATTACCGCAAATACGCGTATGTGGTCATCCTGGTGGTAGCAGCTGTTA
>JAJKIL010000204.1 GCA_021154515.1 Niastella sp.
ACGGGCAATAGTTGTTTTTTTTACCATTAAAAAAGCGCCATTGATCCAGTCCACTTCTACCGGAGCGTTCGAATCGGGTAAATTGGGTTTTTCTACTTTAAAAAGATTGCCCAGCCATTTTATAAAATTGCCCAGGTAAGGCAGGGGCAGCAGGTAGTTCAGTCCGCCCTTCATAACATAATTGCCCGAGATCTGCGGACTACGGTCTGTATTCAGCAACTGAACCCCGCAGGCTACATACGCGGAGGAGATAAACTGCCGGTAACAACCTTCAATGGCATTGTCTTCGTTCAGCGTGTCGGAATTCAACAACAATACTACCTCAGCGGAAGCCTGGCGAATGCCTTCATTATTAGCCCGGGCAAAACCGGCGTTATACGACAGCTGGATCCATTTCACCTGCGGAAATGCAGTGGTCACTAATTCCCGGCTGTTATCGCCGGAAGCGTTATCAACAACAATAACTTCTGCCAGGTGAGCCGGTGTTTGCCCATAAACCGTTTTCAGGCAATCAATAAGTAACCGGGGAGTTTTGTAATTAACTATAATAATGCTGAGATCGGCCATCCATTAAATTTTGACAGCAATTCTTCCTGTATAATCAATGCGGTTTAATAATAAGGTTGAACCGGCGGCAAAATATTCGTCCACCGCTTTTCTGGCGCCCTGCCAATGTCCGTAATCATCGAGAATGAGCACGCCCTGTTTACACAAAAGGGGGTACAGGTGAATTAATTCATGCCGGGTCGATTCGTACCAGTCGGTATCCAGTCTCAATAAAGCTATTTTTTCAGGAATGGTATGTGGGATGGTGTCCTCCACCTTTCCTTTACAGAACACGATCTTACCCGAGGGGTATCCCGTGCGCTGCATATTGGCTTTCACCTCATCGATGGTTGAGTAACACCAGATATTTTCCGTTTTTTCAGCGGTATTTAATTGAGATTCCGCAGTACTTCCATGAAGGTCTTTATCATCATCGGTTGGCTCCGACATTCCTTCATACGTATCATACATATAAATTGATCTGTTGTCAACGCCTAATTCTTTCAGGGTAAGCGCAATGATCATGCTGCTGCCGCCTTTCCAAACACCGCACTCTACAAAATCGCCTGGCAGGTTGTGGTCAATAATAAAGTGAATGCTTTGATACAATGAATACATTCTTTCAATGGAACTCATCGTAAAATCCCGCACCTGTTCGTAAATAGCCATAAACTTCGCATCGGCATAAATATCCTCTGCCTGCTCAGCGTGGTTCACTTTCTTTAACGTGAAGTTAAATGGCTTTAACAATCTATTAATAAACCCTGTCATTTGCATGGATTAATGGGCCAAAGTTAATGTCATATTTCCTTGTTCCCACATATTGAAACCCGCTTTTAAAACAATCGTTAAAAATAAGCGCAATCCCGCTATTTTTGCACGAATGGCCAATACCATGGACAATATAGAAAAAAATGTACATCCGGGATTTAATCCTCCCATCACCCATCCGGGGTACCTGGTCCGTTCCCGTTTACTGAAAGGCATAAAGAAATACAGTCCTTTTTTAAAAGGCCGGTTACTTGATTTTGGTTGTGGCTCCAAACCGTATAAAAGCCTGTTTACGGTTTCAGAATATATCGGGGTCGATTTTGACAGCCAGGGGCATCCGCACACCAACGAACAAATTGATTTTTTTTACGACGGGCATCACCTGCCGTTCGATAACGACCAATTCGATTCCATCTTCACCTCTGAAGTATTTGAGCATATTTTTAACCTGCCGGAGATCTTACAAGAGCTGAACCGGGTTTTAAAACCGGGCGGCCGGATCCTTATCACCTGCCCTTTTGCGATCTGTGAACATGAAGTGCCAAACGATTTCGCCCGCTATACCTCTTTTGCCATGAAGCATATGCTGGAAAAAAATGGTTTTTCTGTTTTGAACCTCGATAAAACCGGCAATGCTGTTGAAACGGTATGGCAACTACGAATAACCTATTGGCATCAGCATATGATCCCTATCGTAGGTAAAATACCGGTGGTGCGCTCGGTAGCCCGGTTGCTGATCTATACCGGGTTCAACCTGCTTGCCTTATTCTGGAGCAAGGTGCTTCCCGAAAGAAAAGACCTGTACCTGAATAATGTAGTGTTGGCCGAAAAAAGCAAATCTGTTTCAGCATGAGAATAGCCATCGTATCGATGATCAGGGAACCGTGGGGTGGAAGTGAGGAATTGTGGGCTGGCATGGCGGCAAAAGCATTGCAACAGGGACATATCATTGCGCACTCAACCTACCGGTTTTCGCAGGTAGCCGATAAAGAGAAGCAACTGATCGAAAAAGGATTGCTGCATATACCGCGCCGTGGTTATATAGCGCCAGGCACCCCGGTGCCCATTCGATGGTTAAAAAAAGCATTTTACCTGTTGCTGAACAGGATCAATAATCCTTTCAGCCGGTTACTGGCCACCCGGCCAGACCTGGTGATCTATAATGGAACAGCCTATTCAATAGCCGAGGAAAAGGACCTCATCAGCATCTTACATAAAAAAAAGGTCCCCTACTGTATCATTGGCCATTACAGCAATGATAACCGCCGCGAATTAAGCAATCACGAAGCTGAGATTATCAGGAAATGCTATCAACAGGCCCAACAGATCTTTTTTGTAAGCCGCCGCACCCTTAACACGGCCGAACGGCAACTGGCTACCCATATTCCAAACAGCATGATCGTTCGCAATACGGTAAATCTCAAGGGCATCTCGCTGGTACCGTATCCTGAACAAACAAATACCCTGCACCTGGCGCTGGTAGGCAACCTGCTCACCATGCACAAAGGCCAGGACCTGGTGCTGGAAATACTGGCCGCTGAGCAATGGAAAACCAGGCCGGTACATTTGAACATCTACGGGCAGGGACCTGAAGAGCAATACCTGAAAGACCTGGTAGCATTTTATCAGCTACAGCATCGCGTTACCTTTTTCGGAAAAGTAAACGATATCCGCCGCCTGTGGGCAGATAACCATATTTTGCTAATGCCTTCCCTTATGGAAGGAATGCCGCTGGCAGTTGTAGAAGCAATGATCTGCGGCCGGCCCTGTATTGTAACAGATGTAGGCGGCCATAAAGAATGGATCCAGGAAGGCATGGAAGGATTCATTGCCGATACCGCCTCTGTAAACTCTTTTGGCAATGCCATGGAAAGAGCCTGGCAGCAGCGCGAACAATGGCAGCAAATGGGTATGCAGGCCCATCATAAAGCCCTGCAATTGTACGGCAATGACCCGGCACAAATATTTTTTGACGCTATTCAACAACTCGTAAAACAGACTATTTGAAAAAACTGCTTTTTATATTTGGCACCCGGCCCGAAGCCATTAAAATGGCGCCATTGATCTTAGAGGCCCGCCGCCACGCGAACTGGTGCGAGGTGAAAATATGCGTTACTGCTCAACACCGCCAGATGCTTGACCAGGTATTACAATTCTTTGAATTAACGCCTGATTATGATCTGCAGCTGATGAAACCCGATCAAACCCTTTTTGATATAACAGCAAACGGTTTGCTTGGCCTGGCCCCGGTACTCGAAAACTACCAGCCGGATGTGGTGCTGGTGCAGGGCGATACCACTACCGCATTTATTGGCGCCCTGGCCGCTTTTTACCGCAAGATCAAAGTAGCGCATATAGAAGCAGGTTTGCGCAGCCATAATAAACTGTCGCCCTATCCCGAAGAGGTGAACCGCAAACTGGCCGGCGTAATCACCGACTTTCATTTTGCGCCTACCGATACGGCCCGTGAAAACCTGCTGCAGGAAAATATCCGGCAGGATATTTTTGTTGTTGGCAATTCTGTTATCGATGCGCTTTTGCTGGCGTTACAAAAAGTAAAGCAGCACGACGACCTGTACCGCAATTATTTCAATTTTCTGTTGCCCGGTAAAAACATCATCCTGGTAACAGGGCACCGCCGGGAAAGCTTTGGCGAACCGTTTGAACAGATCTGTTATGCGTTAAAAAAGATTGCGGCCGATTTCCCCGATTGCCAGATCGTTTACCCGGTACATTTAAACCCGAATGTAAAAGAACCTGTGAACCGGATTTTGCAAAACCAGGACCGGGTATTCCTGATAGAACCATTGGACTATCCATACCTGGTATGGTTGCTGTCGCAAAGCTACCTGGTACTCACCGATTCGGGAGGCATTCAGGAAGAAGCGCCCGCATTGGGAAAACCAGTGCTGGTGATGAGAAATGTTACGGAGCGTACAGAAGGAATTGAAGCCGGTACGGCCCGGTTGGTTGGCACCGGCAAAGACGATATTGTAAACAATGTAACGGAATTATTAAGGGACGGGGCAAAATATAAACAAATGGCGAATGCCGTTAACCCATATGGCAACGGTACCACCGCCACCAGTGTCATTCAGCAATTAAAACAATTACTATAATGGAGCTTCCGCTGATATCCATCGTATTGCCTACTTATAACGGTTCAAAATATATAGCCCAGTCCATCCAAAGCTGTTTACAGCAAACGTATGCAAACTTTGAACTGATCATTGTTGACGATTGCTCTACCGACAATACCCCCGATATCATTCGCTCTTATGCGCAAAAAGATAGCCGCATTAAGGCTATCAGGAATGAAAAGAATAAAAAGCTGCCCCTTTCATTGAACACCGGCTTCGAGGCAGCCGGCGGAAAATATTTTACCTGGACCTCTGACGACAATTATTATGCCCCCACCGCACTGGCAGAAATGGCCAAAGTGCTGGAAGCGGATGAGGCGTGCGGTTTGGTATATGCCGACTATACAACGATCGATGACGATGGAAAAGTTACCGGCACGCTGGCATTCGGTAATGTCAATGACAGCATGGTTAGCTGGAAGGGATGCGGCGCCTGCTTTCTGTATCGTGCCGAAATACACCACCAGTTAAAAGGATATGACGCCTCGGCCTTTTTAATTGAAGATTATGATTTTTTTATTCGCGCGTTGACCATTACCCGCTTTTATTATCTTAACCGGCACGACCTTTATTTTTATCGGCTGCATGCCGGGTCACTCACCTCTTTATACGGTTTTTATAATTTTGATCTGCAAAAAATAGTGATCGAACGGCAGCTTCCGGCCCTGCTCCGGGTAGCTTCAAAAAAGGATCAGGCCTTATGGTTCCGCAAATTTGCGGTTTATTATGGGGTCACCAAGAATAACATAAAAAGAATGGAGCATTATTTAAAGCTGCTCTATCCTATTTCCTTTAAGCAAACGATCATTACCATCGGTTATATTGCTGTCCGTAAACTGGCTGTTTTTTTCAGCATAAGCCTGGCTGCCGCCTGGATCCTGGTGAAACTGGTATTTCGGGGCAAAAAGTAAGATGAGGATAAAGCGAAAGGAGGTCGCCTCTTATTTTGAGACGACCTCCTTTCGCTTTATTTTTTGCAGGTAAGCTTATTTTCCGACGGGCTCTATAAAAGCTGCAGCCAGTTTATTGATCTCGCAATCATTTAACAGGCGTTTGTAAAGGCGTACTTCGTCTAACTTTCCATCAATGGAAACAATATCATTTGTCCACCAGCCACCGATCATCAGGTCACCGTTATCACATTTTTTAGCGTTTGCAAATGGTCTTGTTTTGGAACCTTGCAGCACGCCATCTACATATAACTTTTCAACTCCCCCGGCAAACGAAGCTATAACATTATACCATCTGCCCGCTACATATGTATTGGAATAAACTGATCCACTCGGATCGTATGAGTAAGTACTTGAGCACGGATCAGTTCCGGGCGTTACACCCCAATTCCATTTATTATCTGCAGGCTGGCTGCAATGTATTCCATAAGATAACGATGCCCCGGTTTGAAAATTTATTTTGCTCACTGTTACATGCCGGCGATTAATGGTATTTAACATTACCTGGAAAGAAATAGTAACCGTATCTGCATTCAGCTTAGGGTTGCCGGGAACGATCAGGTAATCATCGTAACCATCGAAGCCCGCAGCTTTATTGGCTTTTCCCAGGAAATCGGTGGTGAGGAAGGCGCCATTTTTAGCGGTGGCATTATTGCCATTGCCACTTTCATCATTAAAATTTCCATTGAATGGAAAATAGGCCAGCAGGTCCCTGGTAAGGTCAGTTTTGCAGGAGGTATCTGGTGGCGGCGGCGTTGGAATATAAACAGTATCATGTTTGCTGCAATCCTTACACTCTTCACAGTCTTTATTACAAGCAAAAAAAGATGACAGGACCAATAAACAAACTATTATTTTTTTCATGCTTTAAATTGTTGGCATTAGGGAAATTAGCATGTAAAAATAATCAACCCCTTAAATTATCCTTATAAAACAAATAAACGCGCACAAAACGGATATAGCCGTGTTGATTCGGGCGATAAGTGTGTAACGGTCGCCATGGGCGTTACACCTTACGTATTGCACTTTCAGCGAATAAAAATTCCAGAAACTTTTCCAGTCCCTTTCGCTTATTGGGCGTAAGCTCATAGCTGATATGTTCTGTCCAATATTTACGCAGGTCAAACAACGGGTAAGGATTTTCGGCTACAGCCGTTTCAATATGTTGCAATCCCAGCTTATTGGCCGCATCGAAGGCTTCAATAAAATCAGCAGGTAATTGCTTATTGCTCACCCAGGCAGCAAATACAAACGGCAGACCGGTCATTGCTATCCAGGCTTCGCCAAGGTCATATATATAGGGGGAAACTTTCCTTTGCTCCAGCGCCCGGTCGCCAATGACCACCCCGGCAGTAGTACCTTTTATCTGCGAGCGGTAATCGTCTTTGGTATCTATCAGTTCCACTTCCATTTTCCAGAACTTGCGCAACAACACTTTGGCCAGGGCCACCGAGGTACGGCTCTGGTAATCGAGTAGTACTTTTTCTACCTTCTCCAACGGAACTTCACTAAAAATGGCTACAGAAGCCACCGGACCTTCACAACCAATACAGTAATCGGTGATAATATGATGTTCTTTTAAATGCGGGATCACCGCCACGGGAACCAGGCCCACATCAATTGTTCCCTCCATCAGCATACGCGCAATATTAGCAGGATAATCCTCGATCAGTAACAATTGGTCAACCACAGGCGCACGCTGAATTCCAAATATTAAAGGCTTCGTATTGAGATAATTAACAATTCCAACCTTAATCTTATTCAATTGATTTAATTTTGCGGGCACAAAGGTACTCGACGTATTGTAATAAACAACAATTGTTCATGGAACTAAAAGCACTTACGGCCATCTCCCCTATTGACGGACGCTATCGTCATCAGGTTCAACATCTTGACGAATATTTCTCTGAATTTGCCTTAATTAAATACCGGGTACTGGTAGAAGTGGAGTATGTACGGTTCCTGGCCGATAAGAAATTCTTTTCCCTTACTGCTGCGCAGAAAAAAGCCCTGCAGGAAGTGTGTGATAACTTTTCTGTTGAAGACGCCCTGAAAATTAAAGACACCGAAAAGATCACCAACCACGACGTAAAAGCCGTGGAATACTTTTTAAAAGAAAAAATGGCTGCCATGGATGCCGAAGCCATCCAGGAATGGGTGCATTTTGGCCTTACCTCGCAGGATATTAATAATACCGCCATTCCGCTTTCGTGGAAACAGGCTATCGAGATCGAGTATCTCCCCGCCGTGCTGAACTTCAACCGGCAGCTGGAAATACTGGCAACCGACTGGAAAGAGGTGCCCATGCTGGCCCATACCCATGGACAGCCCGCGAGCCCTACCCGGCTGGGCAAAGAGATCATGGTGTTTGTAGAACGCATCGGCAACCAGGTGGAACAGGTTATCCAGGTGCCTGTTACCGCCAAGTTTGGCGGCGCTACCGGTAACTTCAACGCCCATGCTGTTGCATTTCCCGAAAAAGACTGGGTGGCTTTCGGCAACGAATTCGTAGAAGGGGTACTGGGTTTGCAACGCCAGCAGTTCACTACGCAAATTGAACATTACGATAACCTGGCTGCGCATTTTGATGCCATGAAACGCATCAACAACATCCTCATCGATTTTTGCCGCGACATCTGGACGTATATTTCCATGGAATACTTTAAACAGCGTACGCTGAAGGGTGAAATTGGCTCCAGCGCCATGCCGCATAAAGTAAACCCGATAGATTTTGAAAATGCCGAAGGCAATCTCGGTATCGCCAATGCACTGCTGGAACACCTGGCCGCCAAATTACCGGTGAGCCGCCTGCAACGCGATTTGACAGATTCAACCGTATTGCGCAACATCGGCGTTCCGTTCGCACACATCATTCTCGCAATAAAATCAATTGAAAAAGGCCTGAGTAAACTGGTATTGAATTCTAACGCCCTCAATGCTGACCTGGACAATAACTGGGCGGTAGTGGCCGAAGGCATTCAAACCATCCTCCGCCGCGAAAACTACCCGCAGCCGTACGAGGCACTCAAAGAACTGACCCGTGGCAAGAATGGCATTACCCAGGAAAGTATGCATCAGTTCATTGATGGGTTGAAAGTGTCTGCTGTTATAAAAAAGGAATTGAAGAAAATAACACCGCAGAATTATACGGGAGTGAATCCGGAGTTTTAAAATAGTTGATCAGTTGACGTGTTAACCAGTTAATACGTCAACTGATCAACTCGTCAACTGGTTAACTGGTCAACTTATATCTCCACCACAACATATCCCCCTTTTGAGTAAACTGCGCAAACCCATTCTTTTCCAGCACCCGTATACTCGCCTTGTTCCCCGCATAGGTTTCCGCCAGCACGGTGGTGATGTCAGGACGATTAGCAGTCCATTGTAATAACCCCTTTACGGCTTCGGTCATATAGCCTTTGTTCACCATGGAGGGCATGGTGCCATAGCCGATCTCCACACAGCCGTCAATGGCGGGCGGACCTTTAAACCCGATCTCCGCTACAATGGTGTGACTCAGTTTATCAATCACCAGCCAGAAAGTAAAAAACAGATAATCGTTTTCTGCAGCACGCCGCATGGCAGGCAGCGTTATCTTTTTTACCGTGTCCTGCACCTGGGGCGACATGCCACGACCAAACGGCGTCAGGTTCAGGGCGTGTTCCAGTTCGTCATTTCCCTTGCAGTACAACTCTAATTGAGCTATGGTAAGTGGAAATATATGAAGCCGTTCTGTTTCTATCACATGGGGGTTGCGGCTGCTGAAATAACACAGGTTCTTATTGCCTTCCTGAAAGTTGGGTTGTTGCTGAAACCTGCAACGCAACAGTACTTTTTGTGAAGCGGTATTTTCTGCTTCTGTGATGGCCACTATCTGCGGCAGCTTCATTACGTCAAAGGCATACTGCCGGCCGGCCAGGGTGCTTTCAGTAGCAAAACCTTTGCCCCAATGATCCTTCAGCAATGCATACCCTAATTGTATTTCGTGGTTACGTTTGGCGTCGGCGCTTTCAACGGGAATAATGGCAAAAGAGCCAACAAAAGCGCCGGTAGCTTTTTCATCCATTGCCCAGCGGCCCATCAGCGGACGTTGCTGGTAGTACACAATGTTCCGTCTTAAAAACAGCGAACATTCCTTTCGGTCCCGGGCTTCGCGAATGTATCGCATCAGCTCCGGGTCACCATTCAGGCGGAAGAAGTTTTCTTCGTCTTCCAGTGTATACCGACGTATTATTAACCGGTCAGTTTCGAATATTACCATGCATACTAAGTTAAGTCTTCTTAGTTCAGGGGAAATCCGGTCTGGTCAACTGGTTAACTGATCAACTGGTCAACTATTATACCGCCTCTTTGTGAATTTCAGATGTAAAATGAAACTCGATATCCGGGTTGTTAGTCCGCTCGGTATTCAGGAACCATTCGCTTTGCGCCAGGTACACCAGGTGACCATCTTTATCGGTAGCAATGTTGTTCGATTTAAAGCGGGTGAAATCATCCAGTTTTTTGGGATCGGCACTGGTGACCCAGCAGGCTTTGTAATACGGCATAGCCCTGAATTCGCACGAAGCGCCGTACTCCTGTAACAGGCGGTACTGGATCACTTCAAACTGCAGGTCGCCCACACAGCCAATGATCTTTTTATTGCCGCCAAACTGGGTGAACAGCTGGGCCACACCCTCATCGGTAAGCTGTAAAAGACCTTTCTCCAATTGCTTGGTTTTCATCGGGTCCTTATTTATTACCTCTTTAAATATTTCAGGGGAGAACGAAGGAATGCCGGTATAGTAAAAATCTTCGCCTTCCGTAAGCGTATCGCCGATCTTGAAGTTACCGGTATCGAACAAACCCACCACATCGCCGGCAAAAGCTTCTTCAATAACATCCTTATCGCGGGCCATGAAGGTATAGGGGTTGCTGAAACGAACGTCTTTATCGAGCCGTACGTGATGGAAGTATTTGTTGCGTTCAAACTTACCACTGCATACCCGTAAAAAGGCGATCCGGTCGCGGTGTTTGGGATCGAGATTGGCGTGGATCTTGAAAATAAAACCCGAGAATTTGTCTTCTGTGGGTGGCACTTCGCGTGCTGAAGTAACGCGCGGGCGGGGAATGGGCGCAATGCGAATAAAGGTATCCAGCATTTCCTTTACGCCAAAGTTGTTGATGGCAGAACCAAAGAACACCGGCGCCACTTTTCCGTTCAGGTAATCAGTCACATTCAATTCGCCGTAAACACCATCCACCAGTTCCACATCTTCCCGCAGAATGGTAGCATCTTTTTCGCCCAGCTTTTCATCAAGGATGGGCAGACTGAGGTCAGAAATACTTACAGTATCATCGTCAGTAGCCTTTGTATTGGCGGTGAAAAGCAGCAGGTTCTTATCGTGCAGGTTGTACACCCCTTTAAAATCCTTCCCGCTGTTGATGGGCAGGGTCATGGGGTGCAGGGAGATCTTTAATTCATTTTCTATTTCTTCCAGCAGGTCGAACCGGTTCTTACCATCACGGTCCATTTTGTTGATGAACACGATCACCGGGGTATCGCGCATGCGGCATACCTCCATCAGGCGGCGGGTTTGCTCCTCCACGCCGTTCACGCTGTCAATCACCAGGATAACGCTGTCAACGGCGGTAAGAGTGCGGTAAGTATCTTCCGCAAAGTCCTTGTGACCGGGGGTATCGAGCAGGTTGATGAGGATATTTTTATATTCAAAACTCATTACCGACGTGGCCACCGAGATACCTCTCTGGCGTTCAATTTCCATAAAGTCACTGGTAGCGTGTTTTTTGATCTTGTTGCTTTTTACCGCCCCGGCCGTTTGAATGGCGCCCCCAAACAGCAGGAATTTCTCGGTAAGGGTGGTTTTACCGGCGTCAGGGTGCGAGATAATAGCAAAAGTGCGTCGTTTATGAATTTCGTTGTTGTATTTCATTGTGTTATAGTCCTTCCGGAAGCCTTACAGAAGCCCGAAAATTGGCGCAAAGGTAACATAATGACGTGAAACGTGAAACGGCAAACGTGAAATGGCTCCCTATAAATGGAATGTCTTCCCATTTTCACATTTTCGAATTTTCACAGTAAAACACAAATTGCTGCACAGCCGCATCATTCAGGATGTGACTGATACAAGCCTGGTGGTTCTTTTTGGAACCGCCAGCATCCCAGGTAGCCCTGCAGGTTTGCTGGTTACGGCTTAACCTGCCCCGTTTATAAGTGAGGTCGTACCGTTTCATCAGGTCTTCATAATGCTCAAACACCTTGTCCTGATAAGTGCAGGTGATCTCGTACGTATGCACCCGGTTGATCCGGTCGATCCATTCTTCAATTATTTTGAAAAATTGCAAAATGCCCACCAGCACAATACAACCAGCCAGGGCTATATACTGATGACCGGCGCCCACTCCTACTCCCAGTGCAGCTGTGGCCCAAATAGTGGCCGCCGTGGTAACGCCGTTAATGCCGGTTCCACCCCTAAAGATCACCCACGCGCCCACAAAACCAATACCGGTTACAATATTACTGGCGATACGATCAGGCGAGGTACGCTCGCCGATTTCCATGGAAAAAATGGTGAACAGGGTAGCTCCCAAACAGATCAGCATCAGCGTGCGCAACCCCGCCGATTTATTATGATATTCCCGTTCGGAACCAATAATGCCCCCAATTAAAATTGAGATGAGCAGTTTTGTTACTATATCGAAAGTATCCATCCATTGAAGGTATTAAAAATCAGTTAACGGGTTAACAGGTTCACAAGTTACCTCCTTAAGGAAAACTGCTTTGATTGAACTATTGCTTTGTTATTTCGTTGTCAACGTGTTAACTTGTCAACTTTTCAACCTGTCAACATATCAATTAGTTTCCACCATGTTTACAATCGAAAACAACCAGCTAAAAGCCGTTATCAATGCCAAAGGCGCCGAGCTCACCCAATTGATCTTAAAAGAACATCAACTTGATTATATGTGGGGCGGCGATCCGGCCATATGGGGCAAACACTCACCGGTGCTGTTTCCCATTGTAGGCACATTAAAAAACAATACGTATTACTACAACGGACAGGCCTACCAGCTGCCCCGTCATGGATTTGCCCGCGATAAACAATTTGCAGTAGAAAGTCAATCCGCCGATACCATTACATTTTTATTACGCAACGATGCAGAAACTGCTACCGTGTATCCCTTTGCGTTTGAGTTTCGCATCCGCTATACCCTGGTTGATAATTCCCTGGCGGTTGCCTATGAAGTGGTAAATCCCGACAAGGAAGACCTGTATTTTTCCGTAGGCGCCCATCCGGCCTTTAAAATCCCGCTGGCGCCGGGAACCGAATACACCGATTATTATTTACAATTTAACCAGGTTGAAACCACGCCGCGCTGGCCCATTTCACCTGACGGGCTGATAGAACAAACGCCTTTACCATTGTTACAAAACACCAATCGCCTCAACCTTACGAAAGACCTCTTTCAAAAGGATGCACTGGTATTAAAGGGCATGCCTTCAACTATTGTAACCTTAGGTTCCGGTAAAACACCCCGTGGTTTCCGGTTCGATTATCCCGGTTTCCCTTTCCTCGGCATCTGGGCCGCCAAAAACGCCGATTTTGTTTGTATAGAACCCTGGTGCGGTATAGCCGACAGCGTTGCCACTACCCAGCAGCTTCAGGAGAAAGAGGGAATCAATAAGCTGGTTGCCGGGGAAACGTTTACGCGCTCCTGGACAGTTAGTTTATTATGATAATTAAATAGCAGGTTATTGGGTTCGTAGGTTATTAGGTTTGTAAGTTATTGAGTTTTGGGTTTAAGGTGCTGCTATTATTCAGGCTGTCCGAGGTGGGGCGTTTGCCGTTTCACGTTTGACGATTCACGAACTACCGCTTACAATGCAAAACAACCATAAACCACAAAGGCTCAATAAAAAACGTCCATATTCTTATATTTGACTATGCGCCGAGTCCTTGAAATTCTGGGCAGTAGCCTCAACTTAACCTGGCAGGAATTTAAATCCCACAAAATTCGCACCTTGCTGTCATTGACCGGGGTGGCCTTTGGTATTTTTTGCATTATCAGCGTGCTGGCTACGGTAGATAGTCTTGAGTACCAGGTTCAGAAAGACATTCAGGCGCTTGGAACCAATACCGTATACATCGATAAATGGGTGTATGCCGGTGGCCCCGACTATCCCTGGTGGCGCTATGTAAAACGCCCCTCCCCCAGCTCAGAAGAAATGAGGCTGCTGAAAGAAAAAGTACCTGCCGCCTCCAACGTGGCTTTCAATATCAATACCAACAGTTATGTAGGGTTCGAAAACGATGTCATCAACAGTGTGAACTACTATGGCATCACGGAGGATTTTGTAAATATTCAACCCGTAGAAATTGAAGTAGGCCGTTACCTGCAACCCGCCGATTACGACTTTGCCGCCAATGTGGTCGTAA
>JAJKIL010000205.1 GCA_021154515.1 Niastella sp.
ATGGGCATTATGATTGGCAGTAGCAACAATACCATTACCCGTAATATTATCCAGGATTGCTATAGTAATAGCTACGATTATACCATAGATGGCGGCGCCATTGAAATGTATGGCGCTGTAAGCAATAACAAAATACTGTATAATAAGTGCAGTGAGAACCTGGGCTTTATGGAATTTGGCAGTTCTTCCGGCGAACAGGCGCTCAACAATGTAATTGGCTACAACCTGTTAATCAATAACGGACACGTATTCTGGATCAACACCAACAACGGCTATGGCGTGGATGTACGAAACCTGCAGTTTTACAATAACAACGTTATTGAAACACATACACCCCGTTTGCCTGAAGTAAGAAACCTGATAGGCATTGCATCGATGCCTGCTATCTCGAACGTGTTGACCATGAAGAATAATATTTTCTGGATCAACACTTCTTCCAACGTCACCGACCCAAACATCCAGCCGTTTAACGGGCCGCAGTTGATCCACCAAAGCAACGTGTATCATTTGACTGGTGGACTTATGGGTTTTAATATGGATGGTTCTGAAAAGAAACTGACTGCCAGCGACCAGGTATTCGCCAATACATCTGACAGTGATCCTAATCAATGGGATTTCGAGCTAAGTTTGTTCAGCGCAGCTGTAAACATTGGACAAAACACTGGTATTAATAAAGATTTTTTCGATCAGGCTGTTCCTACTGATGGAATGTATGATGCCGGAATTTCACAGCAGGATATGACTGCACGAATACAGAGTGTGCTACCACTACAATTCCTTTCTGTTAAAGGTTTGCCCGGCGCCAATGGAAATACGGTAGCGTGGGAAACAACCAACGATGCCGCCAATCACTTTGAAGTGGAAAAAAGTAACGATGGCAATACTTTCAGCAAGATAGCAGATGTGCCCTACAATGCTAAAACCGGTACAACCAGTACAAAATACCAGTACGTAGATGTGAATAAAGCGGGGGATGTTCAGTATTACCGGATCAAAGTGGTAGGAGCTGGCAGCGATGGCACTTATTCGCAAGTCGTTTCCATTAAGAGCAGTTCTTCAACTGATAATAATCTCAGCCTGACCGTTTACCCGAATCCGGCCCAGGATTACTTATATGTGAAAATGACAGGCAATGATCTGCTGAATAAAGAATTGGTGTTGGTGAATATGTCGGGTATGGAATTAAGAAGAACACGGATCACAAATGCCAGCAACCAGACACAACTGAATGTTAGTGATTTGCCGAAAGGCGTATATGCAATAAAATTAATGGACGATAAGAGCAATAAGCCGCAAAGCATTCTATTTACGAAAAAGTAAAATTGAAGAAGCCCTGATAGTATCGTCAGGGCTTTTTCTTTTATCAGCTATGCGCATTAATTGCGTTAGTCAGCACCTTGAAGATCACTTCAGACATTTGCTTATCGTAGAATTGCAACAACAACTCGGTATTGCTTTTTTGCAAACCAATGCCGTCTGTATAGGTATCGAATGCATGCAACTGCGTATACGGGATAGAAAACGATTGTTGCCGGGCAGCAAATACAACGCCCTTATTGGTTATTGCAAATACGCCCGGTAAATTATCAAGTATATGCTCCCTGATGGGCGAATTCCGGCTTGAACCTAATTGATACGACACACCCTTTGCCGCTCTAAGCCCTTGCCTGCTGCTCTGGCTGAAATACCCTGTGTTATTGGTTCTTGCAAACACGAAGTTGGAACTGATCTCCCAATAGGCCACTTCATCATTTTGTATAGTGATGGTAGGTTGTTTGCATTGCGGCAAATAACCCTGCTCCAGGGCATTTAATAATACAAGGTAATAATAGTCTTCTTTAAGTCTTTTATCAATAGAAGCCTGCCTGATATCGATGCCGAGGGTCTGCGCAAGTTGTTTTAATGTTTGCTGTTCTTCGGCAGTTGCCTGTTGATCAGAAATGACGTCCTTCACTGCACTTTCATATAATTCAAGCGCATTTTGCTGATTAATACGGGTTACTTCATCTTCAGAAATATTCAGTTCTTTGGCAAACAGCCCGATCTCCGCTATTTCATCTTCAGATAAATGATTATCGGCCAGCTTTTGTTTTGAAAGCCCGGTAACAGCATTTTTCGCGTATTTGCTTTTAATGGAATTGATAGCCGAATCGGGCAACTGGAAATAGGCAATTATTTTCGTTAGTCCCTTTTTCTCATCGTCGGTAATGGCGTAGTCATGGATAACATCTTGCAGGTGTTTTTCATAGATCTCCAACCCCAGCGATTGCAGCTTTACAGGATCTGCTTTTTTACTATTGGTATTATTATAATTATTGAAATGCGATTCCCAGTTATTGTAGTTATCATTTCTGATATCTTCCACTAATTGGGTATGGGAGGAAAAAAGTTTTTTGAACATTGGATGGGTTTTATTGTTTTATCATGCACCTGTTACTATGGGCCTTGCAACATCTGTGATCCATTCGCTCCATGAACCTGCGTATAATTTAGGCAAAGGATAACCTGCATATACTGCCAGTAATACATTGTATGCAGCTGTTACGCCGGAGCCGCAGTAGAACACTACATTTCCTTTTGCATATTCTTGCTGGAAATATTCTTTGTATACGGAGGGCGCGGCTACACCTTCTGCACCTATTTTGGCATTGAATGGTTTTGATACAGCGGTTGGGATATGACCGGCCACAGGATCTATCGTTTCATTCTGTCCGGCGTATCTGTCGGCCGTTCTGGAATCGATGAGACAGGTATTGCCAGCTTCGATCGAGGCCATCACCTCTGCTGCCGAGGCCAGCATATCATCGTTAAAGTTTGCAACAAAATCTTTTGGTTGTACAGGTTTGATGCCGGCCGTCAATGGATAGCCTGCAGCCTGCCACGCAGCTTTTCCGCCATTCAATACAGCAACCTTTTCATGACCTGCCCAGCGTAATAACCACCACAACCTGGCTGCAGCCATAAAACCGGCAGTGGCATCATATGCCACTACCTGCACATTTTTATCAATACCCAGTTTTGAAAAGAATTTTACCAGTGCCTCTTTCTGCGGCAATGGATGACGGCTGGTTGTACCAGTTATAATTTCACCTGACAGGTCATCGTGCAGGTCTGCATATAAAGCAGCAGGTATATGTTCCTTTTTATATTCGCTTACACCCCAACTTTTATCTGCCAGAGAATAACTACAATCGATGAACAGGAAGTCAGGATTATCCAGATTTTCAAACGCGTCCTTAGGTTGAATAAATGTTGTATAGCTCATGGGTACAAAACAACTAATTTCTTCCTAATTACCCAAACACTGAATATAAACAATTATTTATCAATTCAATATTGGTTTATGATGGGTTCCATAACAAATGAAAACTCTTTATCGCCATAATGCAAGCGGTATTTTTCTAATGGTAAAGCACCCCAGCTGGTTACACAACCCATCCCCATTTGAATTTTATCGATACAGATATTTGTATAGTTTACCTGAGGGATCAACAACCCATGCCGCTGGTGTTTCTCCATACCATCATCCAGTGATTCGATTGCATAATGCAGGGCTGACATGGAAAGAGTGGTATCACTATAAAACCTGATCCCTTCGCCTCCCCTGTTCACCTGCTGCCACCATCTGATATCGGTTTTTGTTCCGGTTTCCTGAGGGCGGATATACGGATAATATTGCTCATTTACAGTTTGCCTGTATACACCAATATTCGACGCATTGTTCCTATCGCTATAATTCTCAAAGGGCCCTCTTCCATAATATATTATCTGATCGGCATCGGCTGGCATTTGTAATTGCATTCCAAATCGGAACATATCGGGTATTTTGGCTTCTTTATCTGCCTGCATTCGCTGGGTTATCTTTATTTTCCCCTCATTTGTTATTTGATAGGTCAGAAAAAGCCTGGCGGAAACCCCGGCCATTTCATAGGCGGCATTTACTGTTATTAATCCATCGGTTAATTTTTTTTCGAGCGATGTCAGCTTTAACTCAGGTTGTTTCCAGACATTATATTTCACCTGCAGGCTGGCGCCAAAATCATTATCTGTTGGGGCGCGCCAGAAATTAGGGACCAGTTGTGATCTTTCATTGATCAGCGAACTGCGTCCCACGTTATATTTGCAAAGGAAGCCGTTATGTTTATTGAACTCTATATCTACTTTATCATTTTTAATGATCAGGAAATTCCTGTCGTTCTCCATTACTGACGGCGATGTTATTTCGCTGTTCACCATAACCGCATTCTGCAATGTCTGCTTTTCAAAGGTATATGGACGTATGGTTAACTGTTGCTGGGCAACAACAGACCCAACAGGTAATAAAGGTTCTGTCTTTTTCAGTTTGAAACGAATGTTCAATAACAATTCTGCATTCCCTGAAATATTTTCAAGCGAATAATCCAGTTTAACGGGTTTTGTTTGCTGAGGTTGAACATTCAGGTCCTGCACAGTTCCTGATTGCAGCACTTCGCCATTGACCAACAAGTCCCATTCCAGGTAACAGTTGTCCAGGTCACGGAAAAAATTTTCGTTGTATACATTTACGTCCCCTTTATTAAGATCAGCCGGGCTTGTCCAGATAGACTGATAGAAATAGCTTACTTCATGCATATGCGGATTGAGCACCCGGTCGGGGCCAATGAGACCGTTATCCAGAAAGTTTTTGTCAGACACATCATAGGGGTTAAAATCACCGCCATACGCATAATATTGATTGCCGTTTGCATCTTTTCTTCTCAACGACTGGTCAACAAAGTCCCAGATAAAACCACCCTGATATTTTGGATATTTTCGAACCAGGTCCCAGTATTCTTTAAACCCACCTTCGGAATTACCCATAGCATGCGCATATTCGCATTGAATAAGTGGTTTGGGGTTTGCACTTTCACAATAGCGTTCACAACCATCGTACGGCAAATACATAGGGCAATAAATATCAGTGAAGTCGTTCGTCCCGGCCTGCTCATATTGAACTGGCCGTGAGGCATCTTCGTTTTTGAGCCACCGGTAGCAGTTTTCAAAATTAGGCCCAAATCCGGCCTCATTTCCCATTGACCAGATTATAATTGCAGGATGATTGAAATTGCGTTGCACATTCCGCTGGTTGCGTTCCAGGTGGGCTTTTGTGAACAGCGGATTTTTTGCCAGCGTTTTCTCACCATATCCCATTCCATGCGATTCAATATTGGCTTCGGCGACCATATAGATCCCGTATTTATCGCAGAGGTCGTACCATAAATTATTATCGGGATAGTGGCAGGTACGCACCGCATTGATATGATTTTCTTTCATGATCCTGATGTCCTGCAACATGCGTTCGGGTGAAAGATAATAGCCGTTATCAGGGTCCATTTCATGGCGGTTGACGCCTTTAATAAGTATCGGTTTACCATTTACCAGGAGTTGCCCGTTTGTTATTTCAACTTTACGGAAACCCACTTTTACTGGAATAACTTCGAGGGTTTTATCCTTGTCTTTCAGGGTAGCAATAAGTGAATATAAATGAGGGGTTTCAGCAGTCCATTTTAACGGATCGCTGATACTGATAGAAACAGTCTGTGAACCGGCGCCCTGCACGGATGCGGTTCCTGCAACTGTTCCATTTTCATCCAACAGTTTCAGGTATGCATTGCCTCCACCTGGCAGGGTGAGTGCGACCTTTAGTTTTGCATCTTTATACCGGGCATCCAGTTCGGTAGATGAACGAATGTCTGCAATATGTTTGGGGCCATGTGCATATAAAAAGCAATCCCTGCCAACACCTGATAAGCGCCAGAAATCCTGATCTTCCAGGTATGACCCGTCGCACCAGCGAAAAACCTGGAAAGCAAATAGATTTTTACCGCCGGGTTTCAGGTATTTAGTGATATCGAATTCCGCTTCCAGTTTACTGTCTTCGCTATACCCTACCAGCTGCCCGTTCACCCACAGGTACATGTTGGAAGTAACGGACCCAAAATGGGCGATAATTTCTTTCCCTTTCCAGTCCGCGGGAATGGTGATCTCTTTTCTGTAGGATCCTACATGGTTATTTTCTTCGGGAACAATGGGCGGGTTGTTCGCAACCTGGTTGCTCCAGGGATAGGCAATGTTGGTGTACATCGGATCGCCAAACCCATTCACCTCCCAGATACCAGGCACAGGCATGGCTGACCATCCTTTATCATTAAAATCATTTTTAAAGAAATCCAGCGGGCGCATACCGGCATCTTTTACCCAGTTAAACTTCCAGGAACCGTTCAGGGTTAGAAAATTGGTGGAGTTTTCTTTAACACCCAGCAATGCCTTGCTTTCGCTTTCGTAAGCAAAATAATCGGTATGCATGGGCGCACGGTTTATTTCATTGAGGTTAGGATCGAGCCATTCATCTTTTTGGGCGAAGGCAGCAATGGCAGGAATTGATAATAAAAATAGCAAGGCAATTGTTCTGTAAGTTAACTTGAGTGTCATAACCAACTTTATATTGCGTCAACATAACACTTTTTCGGCATAAAAATCCATTTCACTTTCGAAATTATTTACCACCTTCATCCATGACTTCTTCAAAATGATCCTGCCCGGTCAAAAATTGATCCTAAAGTTGTAGCTTAGTACAACTCATTTCGTCGCACCTTCAAATCGTAATTGCGTACTTCGATATACAAATAAACAACTACAGGTCTTAAGTAAGCAACCTATGATCAAATCTTGTATTGGTTGTAGCGTTTAGTTTTTCATTTTCTTTATCAGCATGTAACACCAGGCAAAATGGATCGCCTTCTATTGCAGAGAAAATCAATATGTGATAACCTTTATCATCATATAAATAACACCTTAATTATTTAAAAAGGTGGTTGTTTGTTAGTCTAAGCATTGCATTTACTGGTAAATTAAGAGCTTATGAAAAAAATAAAATTCAGTTTATTGCTAACTATAACGACAATGTTGTTGATAGCAGGGTTTACTGCAAAGAGTGCTATCCTTCCACCGGGTGAAACAGGCATTTCTTTTGTCAACAGTGATACCTGCATGATCGATGCATCGCAGGCTGAATTCCAGACCGGCGCGCTGACCAATGTTGAACTAACCTCCAGTCCCGGCGACGTGAAGCTTACAAACAGCACCCCGGAAGCTGCCGATCAGACCAGTTCACCTGCAGCTTTATCCGTTAGCAATAACCTGACTGGAACCACATGGACGGGACAGACTTTCCGTGCCGGCGTTACCGGCAACCTGACAAAGCTCACGGTGGGTCTTGGTCTCTCGTCCGGTACCTCTGGAACAATTACTGTGGAGATCCGCAATCTAAACGGAGCAAATCCTGGAACAACCGTCCTGGCGACGGGCACGTTAGGCCCGGTCACGAACGTTGGTACGGCTGCGCTCTACACGACTACCTTTGCAACCCCCGCGGCGGTGGTCAGCGGAACCAGTTACTCTATTGTTCTCCGGTTGAGCGTTGGCAATACGGTCTTCGGTGTGCGGGGTTATACTGCAGGCGGAAGTTCGCTGGCCAATGGTCAGGTATTCACAACCACCAACAGCGGCACTACGTGGACTGCCATCAATGCTGACCTCTACTTCACGAGCTATGTAACGCCGCCGGTAACATACTTTGGCTCCGGCAATTTAGTCTCCGCAGTGAAGGATGCAAATCCGGCTGTTGGTTTCGCCCCGGTTTGGACAACGTTGTCCTGGACGGCAACCACTCCTGCCAGCACGGCCATACAACTCCAGGTAGCGGCAAGCAACAGTAGCAGCGGTCCTTTTAATTTTGTTGGTCCAGACGGCACAGCTTCTACTTTCTTCACCAGTGGAGCATCCC
>JAJKIL010000206.1 GCA_021154515.1 Niastella sp.
AAAGGTTGAAACCAGTGTGTATAGTGAGTAACACCCTTTGTCTCAGCCCATTGGCGAAGTCCGGCCGCGATCTGGTTAGCCATAGCGCGGTCAATTTTCTTTGCACCTTTGATCGAGGCGTTCAGGCTCTTGTAAGCCTCATCGCTTAAAAACTCACGTGCAGTTTTTATAGTAAATACATTCTCACCGAATATGCCGGTAATTTTGGTTGAACCTTCCACATCCACGCCGTTCGACTGGGAAGTAAGGTCGTTGATTGCTTTAAAACGTAATGATTCCATCACTAAAATTTTTGCTTTTGTGCAAATTAAAGACAATTACCCTGTCTAAAAAATAAATTGAATTTATGTCAGGGTTTTTTCGATAAAACACAGAAATACCGCAGGCAAAAGACCTGTTTGGTCTAAAAAAAGGGTGAAAAATGCGATTTTTTTAAATATATATTTTTTTGCTAATCTGGTTTGGGGCGTTCCAGTTTGTACAGATCACCGCCACAGAAAGCAATAAAAGCTCCGGAATAGCTTTATACCGCACAATTGCACCGGGGAAAGGGATCACATACCCTATAAATATATATAATGTAAGGCTAATGGCCAGGCAAAACAGGATAAGCGGCTTTTGAAGGGTTTGTTTCGCATGGATATCTCTTTTTATAATAGCTAACAACACCAACAGCCAGCAAACGATGATCTCCACCGCCGTCATGAGCTGTAAAGCCCCCTTTGCCTCCCAAATGGTTGGGCGAACAAATGTATGGCTCAGGGCCTGGGGCAGCACCCGGGCAAAACTGGTTGCCGTTGGCTGCAGGCTGTCGAGCGGAAACCGGGTACCATTTAATTTCAGGAACGACTGCTGCCGTTCTACGATCACGGCAGGCAGGTTTTTGGTTGGCGAAATCCAGGCGCTTGCAAAGAACAACAACCCGCCAATACCATAGACCCACAGAAAGGTAGCTACCGGTTTTTGATTAAACTTTACAGAAACGAACCAGGCCAGCAGGGCAGGGAGTAATAATAGCAGCACCTGGCTCCGGAATATTATAATGCCCAGCATGCTGAGTAAACAATACAGCACCGACCATTTTTTGTGTTCATACAACCACCGGCGAAAATGCAGCAACAACAGGGCCAGGAAAAATAATACCAGTCCATCGCCCCGGATCCCACTTAGCCAGAACACCAGGGGTGGAAAGAAAAAGATCAGCCACAACAGCGGTTTTCTTTTTCCGGGGAATTCTTTTACAAACACGCTGAATAACCAGTAGTGTCCCCAGAACAAAATGAAATTGAAGAACACCACATTGATATAATAATTACCACCGCTGAAGATATCGGCTATGCTGAGTATTTTACTTATGCTATCACTTTCGAGCGTATGGATGTAGGCGCTGAGGCCATTCCAGAAGGTGCCGCCGGCCCAGGCGAAAGATTCGGCAGGTAACAGCTCAGTGAAATAACGTCCGGTTTCATGTTTCAGTTTATGCAGGTCCTGCAGGGAGTAGAGATGATAGTTCCAGGTATCGTCGCCATTATAGTAATGCGCATAGATATAGCCATACAAACAACCCAGCCCTACTTTAAAAAGAAAGGCCAGACTGCACTCTGTAAGGGTCAGGGGTACCTTCCTGCGGGTAAGGCGGTAGAGTATATAAATAAATACTATACTATAAAACAGGATGCCTATTATATACATAGATTAATTGGCTCTTGAACTAATGCCGACAAATCTATACATTTGATACCAATTTTATTGAATGGTTGGTGCTCATAAGTTGATTGCCTTTGTTTCTAACAGTGCGTGGTCTGTCTACAATTTCAGGTTAGATGTGATCCGCTACCTCATGGCTCATGGGTTTCAGGTAATGGTGCTGGCCCCTGATGATGAGTACTCTGGCTATCTGCAGGAGAGTGGCTGCCGCTTCATACCGCTCAACTTCAATAATAAAACGGAGAACCCCGTTTCCGACCTTGCTTTTTACCGCCAGCTAAAAGACCTGTACCGCCAGCATCGCCCCGATTTTATTTTTCATTATGTGGCCAAACCTAATATTTATGGTTCACTGGCTGCCGCAGCCATTGGTATTCCATCGGTGGCCGTTATTACCGGATTGGGCTATCCTTTTGCCAAACGCAACTGGCTGTACCGCGTGGTAAAGCTCTTGTACAAACGAGCCCTTCGTAAAACCAGGGAAGTGTGGTTCCTGAATAATGAGGACGCCAAAATTTTCATCAACGAACACATTGTAAATATTGAAAAGGTAAAGGTATTGCCGGGCGAAGGGGTTGATACCGATTATTTCTCCTTTCCCCAACGCATCGCTAAAAAAGACAGCGAGCCTTTTACTTTTATAATGAGTACCCGCCTGCTCAAAAGCAAGGGTATTAGTCTGTATGCCGATGCCGCCCGTATTTTAAAGAAGAAGAATTATGCAGTGCGGTTTGAACTGATCGGCTTCTTTGAACAACATCACCCCGATTCTATTTCCCAGGAAGACCTCGACCGCTGGCAAAAGGAAGGACTGATCCACTATGGCGGGTTCGCCAAAGATGTGCGTCCGTTTTTACAGCGGGCCGATTGTTTTGTATTCCCCTCCTTTTATAATGAAGGTGTTCCGCGTTGCCTCATGGAAGCGGCCAGTATGGAAATACCCGTGATCACCAGTAATACCCGCGGTTGTAAAGAAGTGGTGGTGAATAATATCACGGGCTTTTTGTGCCACCCGCACGATCCGTTTGATCTGGCCGATAAAATGGAACGGATGATCAACCTGCCATTGGAAGAACGGAGCCGCCTCGCCCGCAATGGCCGCGCCCTCGTGATCAAAAAGTTCAACATAAAACATGTGATCGACGAGTACATTGCTACGCTGAATGATAACTGGGCGGAGTAGCTGCCCACTTCAGGCCGTAAGCCGTCGCGGCAACAAAGACCTTGCACCCAATTCTTAAAACTTTATTTCAGGAAATTTTGTCTCCAGAAAATCAAGCACGCCCGATCTTTTGATCTGTTTTTCCCTTGTCCAGGTGGTTAAATCGGGTAGGGAATAGTGGCAGTTGTTTACATTCTCCCAGGTAAAATTCTCCAGGTTGGCATGCAGGTAAAAATAGTTGCCGCCAAACTGTTTTTGAAAGTTACGTACCCACGCATAATCATTGGTTACAACCGGCATACCGCAGGCAGCATAGTCGAGGAATTTGGCTGATGTTTGTTGATTATATGGAATGATATCTGGCATATAATTGATGCCAAAGCGGGCCTGTTGCATCTGCGCATACACTTCATGATTGGGAACAGGTCCTTTAAAGGTAATGTTGGTAGCATGGGCATAAGTGCTGGCCAATGTATCATAGTCGCGGGTAAGCATCAGCAGGGTGCGATCTTTTAAGGCGCCGCTGGCAAAGCGATCGAGTAGTACTTCAATCTTACGGCTTTTATCTACTGTGCCTACATAGGCAAAATCATATTTCTTTTCTATAGCTGGCAACAGAACTATCTGATCGGGAATGCCGTAATTCCGGATGCCGGATGGAATATTATCTGTTGGGTTTATTTGTTGCCGTACATATTCGCTGTTAAAGATGCGGTAATCGGGCGTGGCGTTGATCAGTTTTTTGAGCCTGTCTTTTAATTTGCTGAATGGAGGAACCGATGCTGAGGCATATTCATGAATGGTTACCCTGTTTTTATTACGCCGTACATGCCGACCCATAAAATGCCATTCTACATCGCAGGGCAGGGTAGGTAATTGGGATGGATGCATGACGTGTGTTTGTATGCCCCGATCAGCAAAAAATTGTTCATAGGCGTTTAGTTCGGGTAAGAATGCTTTATGTTCATGAATGAAGCCAATGGTCATATAGAGGCAAATTAAGAAAAACTTAATTCAGGAAATTTTGATTCTAAAAACTCCAACACGCCCGACCGGCGGATCTGCTGTTCCCAGGTAAAGCTTTCCACATCAGGTTTTGAGTAGGACAGGTTATTTACCTGCTCCCAGGTGAAGTTCGAAAGGTTCGGTTCCAGGTAAAAAAAGTTACCGCCATATTGTTGCTGAAACCTTTCAACCCAGGCATACCGGCTGGTGATGATGGGTACACCCAGGGCGGCATACTCCAGTAATCGCACGGAGGTTTGCTGATTAAAAGGTTCTTTGTCAGGGACATAATTAATAGCGAAGCGGGCTTTTATAATATAGGCGTCTATGGAGCTGTAGGGCAGGGGACCCATAAATATAATGTTCTCATAATTCCCGTAAGTGGCCTGCAGCTGCTCATATCCCGTGCTTATAACTAACAGGGTTTTGTGTTTTAAGGCCCCGGTACTAAAGCAATTCAATAATGCTTCAGGTTGGCGTATGGGAGAAATATCACCCGTGTATACAAAGTCATATTCGCGTTCATGTAAAAACGGATCGGCCAGCAGCCATTGTTCCGGTATGCCCATGTCGCGGTAACCAAAGGGGATGTGATCGTGGAGATTGATCGCTTTTTTTACATAGTCATTCAAAAACAGTCGGAAATCGGGTTGGGCGCTAAAAAAACTTTTCCACCAGTTCTTCCACCTGCGCCAGGGAGGTATAGAGGAAGAGTTGTATTCATGTATTTTATAAATGCCTTCTTTGGGTTTGGTGAGGTCGGCCCCCATTATCCACCACTCCACATGCCGGTGCAGCAGGCCGAGGTCGTTTTTATCAACTATTTCACACGTTATATTGTAGCCCGAAAAGAAACGGCTGTATGCGTCCAATTCGGGCAAAAAGGCTTTATTGTTATGAACAAATGCAATAATCATGAGCTGGTAAATCGGGATAAATTTATCAATAAGATGACAGACTGTTTGTACTTTTGCGCTTTCCTAAAAAGCTGTTTGACAAACAGCTAGTGGTAAATAGCTGGACGTGAGTGTTTTTTGCCCCGCCGCTACTATTTTCCCTGGCTCTAAAATACGATCAATCAGCAGTTTAACTATATTAATTAATATGGAAGTAACAGTAAAAACGGCTAAACAACTACGTCTTACCGAAGAAGAATTCGATTTAATAAAACAAAAACTTGGCCGTACGCCCAATTTTACTGAATTGTGCGCCTTCAGCGGTATGTGGAGCGAACACTGCAGTTACAAAAATTCAATTAAGTGGTTAAAGACTTTGCCCCGCGAAGGCAAAAAAATGTTGGTGAAAGCCGGTGAGGAAAATGCGGGTCTGATGGATATCGGCGACGGCTTTGGCGTAGTATTTAAGATAGAATCTCATAACCACCCTTCGGCTATTGAACCCTTTCAGGGTGCTGCAACCGGGGTAGGGGGTATTCACCGCGATATTTTTACCATGGGCGCCCGGCCTATTGCCTCGCTCAATTCATTGCGTTTTGGTAACCTGAAGGAAGCCAAGACCCAGCACCTGCTGGCTGGTATTGTTCATGGCATTGGCCATTACGGCAACTGCTTTGGCGTACCAACCGTTGGCGGTGAAATATATTTTGAACAGTGTTACCATACCAACCCGCTGGTGAACGCCATGAGCGTTGGCATTGTAAAGAATGGCGAAACCATTTCTGCTACTGCCAAAGGCATTGGCAATCCTGTGTTCTTTGTAGGTTCTGCCACTGGTAAAGATGGTATTGGCGGCGCTTCTTTTGCCTCAGCCGACATCACTGCTGAAAGTGCGGAAGAATTACCTGCCGTACAGGTGGGCGACCCCTTCCAGGAAAAGAAACTGCTGGAAGCCTGTCTGGAAGTAATAAAGACCGGCGCCGTTGTAGGCATGCAGGATATGGGTGCGGCCGGTATTATTTGTTCTACTGCCGAAATGAGCGCCAAAGGCGAAGTAGGGATGCGCATCGACCTCGATAAAGTGCCTACCCGTCAAAAAAATATGAAGGCCTGGGAATTGTTGCTGAGCGAAAGCCAGGAGCGCATGTTGATGGTAGTTGAAAAAGGCCGTGAAGCTGATATACAACAGGTTTTTGATAAATGGGACCTCCCTTGTTCTGAAATAGGCGAAGTTACCGATGATGGCATCCTGCATTTCTATATGCATGGCGTGCTGGAAGCCGAGCTTCCTGCTAATGAACTGGTACTGGGTGGCGGTGCGCCGCAATATACCCGCGAGTATAAAGAACCCGCTTACTTTGAAAATATAAAAGCTTTCAAGGCTGATGCTATTGAAGTGCCTGCCGATCTGAAAGCCGTGGCTGAGCAGATCATTACCATCCCCAACATTGCCAACAAACGTTGGGTGTATGTGCAATACGATAGTATGGTGGGCGCTGGTACTTCTACCACCAATACACCGGCAGATGCTGCTGTAGTGATAGCCAAACCAACCAATAAAGGATTGGCCCTTACTACTGATTGTAACAGCCGTTATGTATTTGCCGATCCATTCACCGGTGGCATGATCGCCGTGTCAGAAGCTGCCCGTAACATCGTTTGCAGTGGCGGCCAGCCTTTAGGTATTACCAACTGTTTGAACTTTGGTAACCCATACGATCCACAGGTATACTACCAGTTCGTATATGCGTTAAACGGCAGTAGCTAATCTTGTTCGACATTCGATACCCCTGCAACCGGTCGTAACGTAAGTTTCTACAACCAGAACCCGGATGGTGCGGTGTATCCTACACCAACGATCGGGATGGTGGGTTTGCTGGATAATGTGAATGATAAAATGACGATGGACTTTAAAGCTGCCGGCGACCAATTGTTCCTGATAGGTACCAGCCGCAACGACATCAATTCTTCTGAATATTTACATAAGGTTAAAAAGGTAGAATTCAGTCCGGCCCCGCATTTTGACCTGGAGGAAGAAGCTACCCTGCAGAACAAGATCGCTGAACTGATTAAAGCTGGTGTTATTGCATCGGCGCACGATATCAGCGAAGGTGGATTGGTGGTAACACTGCTGGAAAGCTGCTTTAACCGCAACCTGGGTGTTGAGGTAACCGCTGCCAAAGCTGATATTCGTAAAGATGCTTATTGGTTTGGTGAGGCGCAAAGCCGCGTGGTGGTAAGTGTGAAAGCCGATAAAGTGGATGCCTTCAAAAAAGTAGTAGGCAATCATCCTTACGAACAACTGGGGCAGGTTACCAGCGGCGCCATTAAAGTAGATGGAAAAGACTGGGGCACTATTGACGCCTGGAAAAATAAGTATGATACGGCTATAGAAAACCTGTTGGCCGGTCATGAGAGCGAGCATGCATTAAGTGCGTTGTAAGTTGATAGAGTTGAAAGGGCTGATATAGTTGATAAAGGGGCAAGTTGATAAGTTAACAAGTTGACGAGTTAACAAGTTGACGAGTTAACAAGTTGACGAGTTAACAAGT
>JAJKIL010000207.1 GCA_021154515.1 Niastella sp.
AATGGCAAACGGCAAACGGCAAACGGCAAACGGCAAAAAATTTCAAACGCCGCAAGATCGTTTATTAATTTCAAAATTCGCGAACCATTCACGATTGCCGATTCACGATTCACGACTTTATATGAAAAGAGCCCCTGGTATTATCGGGGCTTTTTTTATTCTCTATTGTTCTTCTTTTTCTGTTTAATAAATCTAATCAGCGCACTGCTGTTCTCGGTACTTTCTAAACGCGCTTCGTAACGTTTGCCATCAACAATGGCAACCATTAATGACGTATTGGGCGGAATAGTACCCAGGTTTTCAGCCACCATCACCATTTCATTATCATCAGAAAGGTCATTCACTGAAATAGTCATTGAGTAAGGCTTATAGTTCAACCTTACGTGCTCAAACAGCATTTTATCATTCAGGAACACGGCAATGGAATCGCCATCCACAACGGCGTTATCATAAAAGCGCAGCTCGATGCTATCGCCGGTAACAGGAATAACGGTAGCCAGTTTCTTTTCGCGGCCTGAATATTTTTGTTGTGCGGTAGTGGCAGCTGTTGGTGTTTTCTTTTCAGCAATAGGTGGCGCGGTAACAGCAATAGCAGGCTTGTCTTTTTGCACTGGTTTAACCGTAGAGCTTTGATAAGTGCTTTCTGTTATCTCTTTTTCTTCAGGGACCGGGTGCTGAGTCAGATGCAAACGGGCAATGCTATCGATGATCCCGGGATCATTAGCGCCGTAGATATAATTCTCAATTACAAAATCCCATTCATCATGAAAGCCTGAAGAGGAGATCTTTTGCAGGGCAACTGTTCCCTTGGGTTTGTTCTTGTTATCACGTACGGTGCTTTCACCATCCAGCATCATGGTCTTTTCACCCGGACAATTAAAATCAGCTACCGACAACAACGCTTCTTTATCGCCGCCACCAAACAGGCTACCAGAGAGCCGGTCTTCGAGCATGGCATCGTCCCACCACACCACGCTGTTATTGTTGGGATCAAAATAGCCCTTCACTGCATAACGAATATAATTACTGCGCGAAGTGTAGTAATAGGAAGTACCCAACAGGCTATCGCCTTTTTTAATGAGTTTTAATTCAGTGTGGGCCGAACCGATCTTGCCTTTCCAGGCGCCCGTAATGGTTTGAGCGTGGGTTGCAATAGAAAAGAAACTACAAAACAGCAGGCCCAATAGCAGTTCAATACGTGTTTTCAAGGCAATTGATTTAGCTGTGAATGTTTAAAACGCCCCTGGATACGGTAATATTTTGCCTGTATTTTCATTTAACGATTTCACTAGAAATTCTTTGTAAGCTGATCTGAGCCATTTTGATGCTACTCAGGAATTCCTGCATCCCGTTTAAACTAATCTTTTTTCCTGGCTGTTTTATTAGGAAACTAGCAATATGGCACATCCAAATATAGCGTTGGTGGAAGGCCTGCGAAAAGCGGCCGCCGGCCTGGTAAATGGCAATTATTATGCCTGGGGGCATCATGGCGCCTGTAATTGCGGACATTTATTACAGGCAACAACGAAGTTGACAAAGGAAGAGATTGTTACCTATGCTCATACCGGTACCGGTGAGTGGACTGAGCTGGCTCAGGAAACCTGTTCGGTCAGTGATGCACCAATTAATTTGTTATTAAAAAAGCTACAAGACCTGGGACTAACGCCTACAGATATTCATAATTTGGAATACCTCGAAGACCGTGACGTATTGAACCGGTTACCAGGTGGCTTCAGATGGCTGAGGCGAAACGTTCGTGAGCATGTAGTGCTGTACTTTGAAACGATGGCAACTATGCTTGAAGAGAAATTACTCAACGATATTGAGATCAATTACAGCGCGTTAATGTCACAGGAGGAATTGATTGTTTCAAAAGAGTCGGTGTAAAGATCAATTTCTTTTTTTCAAATCCTCCTGGTCTCCGGTTTCCATATACTCATTGCGATCTTTTTTATAGTTCATCAGAATGGTATAAGATACAATCGAAGCGGCCAGTATTAAATAAAATATAATCATCCACGTGTTCATACCCTGCATGTTTTACTAGTTAGTTAGTCAGAAATTATGCCATTTTATAATTTGTGACGAAAAGTTGATGAAACTAAATGGATTGTTTGTTTGACCTTCAGCTATTACTGGTTGATTATTAAGGAGATGTTGTATATTAGCAAACAGGCTTGCCTGAGTTATAAATTGATTTAACAGAAACCTGATTATTAGCGTATTATAATTCTATAAACCATTGAACGCAGCTACTTTTGAAAATATTATCCGTAAATATCAATATACATTTCACCGGGTAGTGGATTTTATACCGGGAAAAGATCAGTTACTGCCCCTTGATTTTACCCAACAGAATACCGAGCTCACACCTGAAATACTGGGCAATGAACAAGTTTTCAGCAATTATATTCAGCAGAAATTGAAAAACACCAACTCCCGGTATGGCATAGGTGGATATGGAGAACATCGAACTATTTATAGTATCAGCCCTGTGTTTAATGGTGCCCAGCCTGGGGAAGAACCGCGCCGCTTACATCTGGGTGTTGATGTCTGGGGTCCGGTTGGCACCAAAGTATATGCCTTTATGGGTGGAATGATACACAGTTTTGCTTTTAATGACCAATTCGGCGATTATGGTGCAACGTTAATACTACTCCATCAACTGGATGGATTTCCTTTTTATACGCTCTACGGACATTTAAGCCTACGCGATATTCAAACACTTTCTGCCGGGCAATACGTTTCTATTGGTCAAACTATTGCGCATTTTGGTGCGCTGCAGGAGAACGGGCACTGGCCGCCACACCTGCATTTTCAGATCATCCTCGATATGGAATTGAAAAAAGGCGATTACCCCGGCGTATGCAAATATTCTGAGCGCGAAAAATACCTGGCTAATTGTCCAGACCCGGACCTTATTTTACAATTGAACCGGTATATAAAACATAACTCTTTATAGCAATAAACGGGTTGATATACACTTTCGCAAATCGCAATTTTGTGTTACAATAAAATTATGCGTTATGCGAAAGTTTAAAATTGTTCCCTTGTCAAAAGAGTATGCCGCACAGGTAAGAGCAACCGGGAAAGATGCATTTGGTCATGCAGTAATTGAACAGATTGCAACAGGGTTAGGGCCATGCCGGGTTTCATTAAAGCCATTTAAAAAAGGAATAGATACAAGACTGTTGATAAGCCATAGTCCATTTGACATTGAGAATCCTTATAACCAGCCCGGACCCGTTTTTATCAATAAAGAGGAAGTAGAGGAATATACAGACATCTATCGGTTCCCACCCGAAATAAAAGCCAATAAGAAAAGCTTTCCCTTAACATTGATCGGCTATAATAAAGAACAGCTGATGGTATTTACACAACAGGTGGGTAATGATGATGTGGATGAGCTGATCGCCAATATATTTGAGCTGCATTCAGAAATTGATTACCTGCATGCGCGTAATGCACAGGCTTGTTGTTACATCTGTAAAATTGAAAGGGTAGAAGAGCCTGTGTTATAACATGGCCTTTACCAGTTCTTCCCATTCCTGTTCGAGTGAATAACCAGGCATGCGTTGGCTGGCTTTGGTGTACCAGTAATTCGCGTTCCAGATATCGCCTTCCTTGCGATGCAGGTAAGCATGGATCCAGGCAGCAGATTTATCTGACAGATCCTGGATCAGGGTATGCGCATGGTCCCAATCGCCTTTGGCATCATGCCATAACGATTGAAGGTATACGCTGCTGTCGGCGGGTGGTGTATTGGTTGAAAGGCTTTGTTGAAAAGTGTCGAAGTTCATGTGATAAAGATACTAAACTTTACACCTTCAACAGCCTGAAGGCATGCGTCCATTGGTTGTGTAATAAACCGGGAATACACCACAGGATGCACAATGGCTCAATGGCGCGGGCGGCGGTAGCTACACCCATATCTGCCGTTTCCCAGCCAAAGGCGGTTAAGATATCTTCCACGGTTCTTTTGGCGTTGGCGTCGTTACCACAGATGAACATGGTAGGAGGACCGCCCTTTACAGTAGGTTTGTACATTTGCGCGTTACCCACACTGTTAAACGCTTTTACCATTCTGGCTTGCGGGATCAGTTTTTGTAACCGTTCAAATAACGATTCGTTCAGATCAGTGAAAAACGGCAGCACGCCGTCTTTTGGTCCGCCGGCTGCAATGGGATTGGAAGTATCTATCAGGATCTTATCGTTGAAGTGCGAGGTGCCTGAGAGCTTGATGGCCGCTTCCGCTGCAGAACCGGCAACGGCAAGCACAACGATGTCGCCAAACTGAGCGGTTACGCCAAAGGTGCCGCATTGCCCCTTGGGGTTTGCGTCCTTCCATTTTTTTACTTCTACCTTGCCGGGATTGCGGGTACCCAGCATAACTTCATAGCCTTCGGCTAAAAAGGCAGTGCCTAATACCTGGCCAACTATGCCCGAGCCAATGATACCTACTTTCATAATTCAGATTTTATAGAGATGATGTAGTGTAAAAATGATCGGGGTACGAAACCTAGCAGCCTATTAAGTTAGTGAATTTTGTGATTACCTGGTTTACTGGCTTACATTACATTTGCGTAGTTTTACAAAGCATGTCTAATCCGAATTTAAATAACAATAAAGAAACGCTTACTGCGGCGGATAAGGAGTTTGAGAATAATATCCGCCCCCGGGAAATAAACGATTTTTCGGGGCAGGGGCAGATCATCGATAACCTCACCATTTTTATTAAGGCGGCTAAAATGCGCGGGGAAGCCCTGGACCATATCCTGTTCCATGGCCCGCCGGGTTTGGGTAAAACCACGCTTAGTCGTATTGTTGCCAATGAACTGGGGGTGAACATAAAGGAAACGAGCGGGCCTGTAATTGAAAAACCCGGCGACCTGGCAGGGTTACTCACCAACCTGGAGGCGCGGGATGTATTGTTCATCGATGAAATTCACCGCCTGAGCACCGTGGTGGAAGAATACCTGTATGCCGCTATGGAAGATTACCGCATCGATATTATGATCGACAGTGGCCCCAATGCCCGCAGTATACAATTAACGTTGAACCCGTTTACACTGGTGGGCGCCACAACCCGCAGTGGTTTGCTGACGGCTCCTTTATTGTCGCGTTTTGCCATTAAACAACGCCTGGAATATTATAATGCCGATATATTGCAGAAAATTGTTTCCCGTTCTGCCAGTATCCTCGGCACAAAAATAACTTCCGATGCGGCAGGTGAAATTGCCCGGCGCAGCCGCGGTACGCCCCGCATTGCCAATGGCCTGTTACGCCGGATGCGCGATTTTGCGCAAGTACTCGGTAATGGCGTTATTGACCTGGGGATAACCCAACATGGATTGAAGGCTTTGAATGTTGATGAGCATGGCCTTGATGAAATGGACAACCGCATTCTGCTGACCATTATCGACAAATTCAAAGGCGGACCGGTTGGTATTACTACCATTGCCACGGCTGTTGGGGAAGAAACCGGAACACTGGAAGAAGTGTATGTACCATTTCTTATTCAGGAAGGATTTATAAAAAGAACGCCCCGCGGCCGCGAAGCAACCCATAAGGCCTACGCTCATTTAGGCAGGGTAGCACCGGGCAGCGGCGGAATGGGCTCTTTATTCGATTTAGATCGTTAACCGATCTGCCAGTTGGTGGATGAAACATGCATGCCGGCAATCGGCAATCGTGAATCGGCAATTCAAGCCTCCTCAAAATAAAAAACGCTGAGTGATTGATCTCTCAGCGTTTCTTTTTATTGAAATATAAATTTGTAACTGTAATTGCTCCCCCTTTAGGGGGGCTGGGGGGTTAAGCAACCGGTACCACCAGGCGGAATCCATTACCGTGAATATTCACGATCTCGATGGTGTCATCGTCTTTCAGGTACTTGCGCAATTTGGCAATATACACGTCCATACTGCGGCCATTGAAATAGGTATCGCTGCCCCAGATCTTTTTGAGGGCCTGCTCACGAGGCAACAGGTCGTTCATGTGCTCGCACAGCATTTTCAACAACTCATTTTCCTTGGGCGATAAAGTTTGTGTTTTACCGCTGTGGCTCAACTCGCGTAATTTGGGGTTGAAGTGATAATCGCTCAGGTCGTATTCTTTATTCTCCTGTTCTTTATTCACTTCTTCATTCCTTTTCAGAATGGCTTTAATTTTCAGCAACAAAACCTCGCTATCGAACGGTTTGGTGATGTAATCGTCGGCGCCGAGTTTGTAACCCTGAATGATGTCTTCCTTCATGGTTTTGGCGCTTAAGAAGAATAATGGAATATCAGGGTCCACATCGCGAATTTCTTCCGCGAGGGTGAATCCATCCATGTGTGGCATCATTATATCAAGTAAGCACAGCTCAAATCTTTCGCGTTGAAAAGCAGCAAGTCCAAGGCGACCGTCACGTTCCAGCGTCACATCAAAATCATTTAATTCCAGATAATTCTTCAGCACCATTCCTAAGTTCTGGTCGTCCTCGCATAATAAAATTTTGGGTTTCTTTCCTTCCATTGTGATGTAGATTTAGTTCGATAGTGTAAATAAAGTTAAATCATTTGCTATAACCGGCAATGTCCGCGTAATTTTTTGTTAATAATGCCGGCTTGCCCTACGTATCCGCCGGCTGGCGGAAAGGTCGGGTTGGGTGGCAAATAACAGGTATGAACCGTTAATTGGTTAATTTTACACCTTTAATAAAGGTCGTATGCGTTTGACAACTGATAACAAATTGAAAAAGCTTATTGTCATTGGTGACAGAGTATTGATCCGTCCCGCCAAACCAAATGAACGTACAGAAACCGGTTTATACCTGCCGCCCGGGGTAGGGGAACGGGAAAAAGTACAGCAGGGTTATGTAATCAAGACTGGTCCAGGATATGCCATTCCCATGCCAGTTGAGGAAGAAAGCTGGAAAAGCAGCGAAGAACAGGTAAAATATGTTCCATTGCAGGTAAAAGAAGGCGATCTGGCCATTTTTCTACTAAGCGGCGCCACCGAAGTGTTGTATGAAAATGATAAGTATTATATCGTTCCGCAAAGTGCTATCCTGATGCTTGAACGGGAAGAAGACATCTAAAACCAGGTTGTAAAAATTACCAATGTACAACTATGAAAATGGAAGTGTCTGCCTACGGCGAACATTTCCATTTTTTTATTAATAAGTTTATTTTCAATTTGTTAGATTGTTCATTTGCAAGAGCTTGTCGATTGCCGGTAAACATGTAACTTACTGCCATAAATCTTTAATATGGCAAATAAGGATGCGTTTGTTCAGACAGTAAAGGATAACTACACGTTCAAAGGAGAATCATTTCGGATAGGTACGGCTGTATTGGGTGAGGAAGTGCTTGCTGGAACAGATGTCTTTCTGCCATTAAAAACAATGAACCGGCATGGCCTGATCGCCGGCGCCACCGGTACCGGAAAAACCAAGACCCTGCAATTGATTGCGGAGGCCCTGAGTGAAGCCAGTGTACCTGTGTTATTGATGGATATTAAAGGCGACCTGAGTGGCATTGCTGCTGCCGGTACAGAAAATAATAATATTAAAGACCGCCTGGCAAAGATCGGGGGCGAATATAAACCTGCTACCTTTCCCGTTGAGCTGATGAGCCTGAGCAATGAAAAAGGCGTACGCCTGCGTGCTACGGTAAGCGAGTTCGGTCCCATTTTATTATCTAAGATCCTTGACCTGAACGATACGCAGGAAGGCATCGTTGCCCTCATCTTCAAATATTGCGATGATAACAAAATGCCCTTGCTCGATCTGAAAGATTTTGTGAAAGTGGTGCAGTTTGTAAGCAACGAAGGCAAGAAAGAAATAGAGCAGACGTATGGAAAGATCGCCACAACCAGCACTGGCACCATCTTGCGTAAAGTAATAGAGCTGCAACAACAGGGCGCCGATCATTTTTTTGGCGAACCTTCTTTTGAAATTGACGACCTTATGCGCATTGCCGATGATGGCCGTGGGATGATAAGTGTGCTGCGGGTAACCGACATGCAAAACCGGCCTAAGTTGTTCTCCACCTTTATGCTGCAAATGCTGGCTGAATTGTACGCCACCCTGCCTGAAGCGGGTGATATGGATAAACCCAAACTGGTGATGTTTATCGATGAGGCTCACCTGGTATTTCAGGAAGCTACCGACGCATTATTACAACAAATTGAGACCATCATAAAACTCATTCGGTCAAAAGGAGTAGGCATCTTTTTTTGTACGCAAAATCCGCAGGATGTTCCCGCCGCTATCTTAAGTCAGCTGGGTTTAAAGGTGCAGCATGCCTTGCGTGCATTTACTGCTGCCGATAGAAAGACTATTAAACAGGCTGCTGAAAACTATCCTGAAACTGAATATTATAAAACCGATGATCTGCTTACCCAACTGGGTATAGGCGAGGCGCTGATTACAGCCCTGAACGAAAAAGGCATTCCCACCCCACTGGTGCACACGATGCTGGTGCCGCCCCGTTCACGCATGGATGTATTGACGGATGCAGAAATTGATACGCTGGTCAATCAGTCAAAACTGGTGAAGAAATACGCCAATGACGAGAACCGGGAAAGCGCCTGTGAAATATTGACCGCAAAATTGAACGAAGCCGCTCAAAAATCAGAACAGCAGGCAGAAGAAAAACCAGCCAAAGCCTCGAAGAAAGAAGAAAAATCAACGTTGGAAAAAGTACTGGAAAGCCCGGTCACCAAACAAATAGGACGCACTGCCGCCAATGTTATTACCCGCAGTTTATTGGGTGCATTGGGTTTGGGTGGAAGGAGCTCATCACGCAAAAAATCAGGCAGCTGGTTTTAACAAGGCCTGATTGCAGCAATCATAACCGTATCTTCTATTGTTACACAAGTCCCAACCATACGTCATGACCCATGACAGGGATGTTTATTCTTTAACCTAAAATAACAATTATGAAGAAATCACTTTTATTGGTTGCCTCAACAGCCATCCTTTTTGCGGCCTGTCAATCCAATGCCAACAAAACGGCAGAAGGAACGGACAACAAGATGTCAGACTCCACCAGGATGGAGAACAAAGCGGAACGCAACAAGAAAATAATCATGGCCAGTTATGATGCTATGGGCTCTCACAATGTAAACGACATGCTGAAAGACTGCTCGGCTGATTGTGTTGATTATGGCGATGGCAGTATGCCGCCTATTAAGGGAAAGGATAGTATCGCTAAAATGTTAAATACAATGATGAGTGCTTTTCCCGACTACAAAGGCAGCGACCTGAAGTATGTGGCCGATGGTGATTGGGTGATGGTTTGGGGTGACTGGTCGGGCACCTGGAAAGGTGATTTCATGGGCATGAAGCCGACCAACAAATCGTTTAAGATGAAAGATGTGGATATTTTCAAACTGAACGATGCAGGTCAGATCGTTGAACACCACAATGTACAATCGCCCAATATGATGATGATGCAGGTAGGAGCGGCCATGCCGGGTAAAATGATGCCGGGTAAAAAATAAATCTCCTTTATAATAGGTGGGTGCTTCGCAAGCCAGCGGAGGCTCACCTTTTTTATTAGGCCGGTTTCACATATCCCTCTTTGTCGACGTAGATCTTGTTTTCAGATTGCAGAAAGTCGAGCACTTTATATAGTTTGTCTTTTTTTATCCCGGGTAATTGCTGGGGTAATACTTCACTAAGTACAGGCCGCTGGCGAATGATGGTGAACACCGATTGAGTTATGATATTAAATTCATCGGCAGAAAGCCCATGGTCTTTCAGTTTCAGGCAATTGTCGCAAATGCCGCAGGGCTTCGTTTTATCATCACCGAAATAAGCAGCAATATATTGACTGCGGCACTGTTTACCCGCATGAATATATTCCAGCATCTTGTTGATGCGTTCAATAAACTGTTGCTTTCTTTTATCATAAGCAGCCATGTTGAAGCGCAAGGTTTCTGCCCTTACCCGGTTCAGCAAAAGATACAGTTGCGGACTATCCTTTTTAGGAATATATTCTATGATGGCGTTGGCATGTAGCCTTTTCAGATCGTTTATAATAGCTGCTTCTTCTCTTCGCAGTAAATAGGCAATGCTTTTTTCATGAATGTTAACCGGCATATCGAAAATGCCTTCGTACGTACGCAGCAATGTTTTTATAACAGGTTCCAGTTTCGGGTTATCAGTCTCGAACTGATATAACCAGCTTTTATTGGTTACAAACTGAATACGAGAGGGTAAAAATATCTGTTCACTATACGAAACCCAGCCTTCCTGTTCCAATGCTTTTATGGCGTAGATGGCCAGGTGAATATCCAGCTTGAATTTTTTTACAAAGTCAGTGAAGTCGAAATTATAGTAGTTACCTTCTCCGGAACCGGCAGGTATTTGCAAATAGTTCATCAGGCCTTCATACACCAGTCGAATGCTTTCGAGGGTGGGGAAGCGGATATCGGGTAATTTTAGTAGCTCATCCAGTTCTTTGTGATCGTATAATAATACGGCGTATGATTTCTTTTCATCACGTCCGGCGCGACCGGCTTCCTGGTAATAATTTTCCAGGCAGTCGGGCACATCGGCATGTACTACTACGCGCACATCGGGTTTATCGATGCCCATCCCAAAGGCATTGGTGCAAACGATGGTGCGAATAGTGTTATTGATCCAGGCAGCCTGTTTGCGCATTCTTTCTTCCTGTTGCAAACCCGCGTGATAAAAGTCGGCTGTAATGCCATGCATGTTCAGCAGATCGCTGATCTCTTTGGTTCGTTTACGGCTTTTGCAATAAACGATGCTGCTGCCGGTTACTTTCTGTAGTATCTCGGTGATCTTGTTGATCTTTGAATCAACGGTAAAAACGCTGTATGATAAATTCGGCCGTTCAAACGAGCGGCTGAAGATCGAAGGATTTTTAAAAAGAAGTTTCTCGCAAATATCTTTTTGCACTGCCGGGGTAGCAGAAGCCGTAAGGGCCAGTATTGGAATGCCGCGCAGTTCTTCGCGTAAGGCGGCGATGCGTAAGTAGGGGGGTCTGAAATCATATCCCCATTGAGAAATACAATGTGCTTCATCAACAGCGATCAGGTTAACATCAAGGGCAGGGAGGTATTCCAGGAACAATTTAGTTTCTAACCGCTCCGGTGAAACGTATAAGAATTTGCAATTGCTGCTGGTAGCCAGTTTAAATATGTGGATCACTTCTTTGCGGCTCATGCCAGAGTAAATTGCAAAAGCCGTAATGCCTTTTTTACGCAGGTTGTCTACCTGGTCTTTCATCAATGCGATCAGGGGACTTATCACCAGACACAATCCTTCCTTTGCCATCGCCGGCACCTGAAAGCAAAGAGATTTACCCCCACCCGTTGGCATCAGGGCCAATGAGTCCTTACCATTCAGCACAGCATTGATGATCTCTTCCTGCAGTGGACGGAAGGTGGTATGGCTCCAGTAGTTTTTTAGTATTTGATGAATGCTCATTGGTTTGTGTGGTGATTGGTAGTACGGTGATGCCTATCTCGGCAATCGGCAATCGTGAATCGGCAATATCTCAATTTTCGAAATCTACTCCAATCAGCGACCTATCATTTTTGTAAGCATTTGAAAGCATCTGATCATCAGGTCTCCAAGCTTACCCTGTTCTTCCTTAATTATATACTTTAGTTCAACCGCAATATCTAATGCGGCATCAATTTCAATAAGAGACCCTCTGGCTATTTCATAAAATCTTTTTCTTTCTGCATTGGATTTTCTCGATGCCCCTTCTGCTATGTTTAATTGTATCGATAGAGCAGCTCTTCTTATTTGTGATACCATATTAAACCGTTCTTCTCCAGGCAATGTTTTGGTTAATTGATAGCAAGTATATACAAATTGTTTTGAGACTGTATATATATCTAATTTTTTATATTCAAGCTGTAAAAACATGGCATTAAATTTTAATGCCAAACTATGAAATTCCTTGTGATAATTACCGATTACTACCG
>JAJKIL010000208.1 GCA_021154515.1 Niastella sp.
GCGGGTATCACCATCGAGTTTGGTGAGCACCACACCGGTGAAGTCAAGGCGATCATTAAACGCTTTTGCCGTGTTCACTGCATCCTGACCGGTCATGGAGTCAACCACAAACAGGATCTCGTTGGGTTTAACGGCCGATTTTACGTCGGCTACTTCGGTCATCATCGCCTCATCGATGGCCAGGCGGCCGGCGGTATCGATGATAACCACATTTTTATTTTTACTGCGGGCTTCCTTGATGGCGTTGATGGCTATCTGCACCGCATTTTTATTCTCGGGTTCGCTGTATACGTCCACCTCAATTTGTTCGCCCAGTACTTTTAACTGATCAATGGCCGCCGGACGGTAAATATCGGCTGCCACCAGCATAGGCGAAAGGCGGCCTCTTGTTTTAAGGAAATTGGCCAGTTTGGCGCTGAAGGTAGTTTTACCGGAACCCTGCAGACCGGCGATCAGAATAACGGCGGGATTGCCTTTGGCGTTGAACTCGCTTTCGCTGCCACCCATCAGGTCAACCAGTTCGTCCTTCACGATCTTCACCATCAGCTGGCCGGGGCTTACGGCAGTTATTACCTTCTCACCCAATGCCTTATCTTTTATCCGATCGGTAAAATCCTTGGCAATTTTATAGTTCACGTCCGCATCCACCAGGGCGCGGCGAATGTCTTTTACGGTAGCAGCAATATTCAGTTCGGTGATCCGGCCTTCACCTTTTATCTGTTTTAGGGCCGATTCCAACCGGTCGGTAAGATTTTCAAACATAACTTCCTGTTTTTCGCATTTCATTAAAACCCTGCGCTGGGCCTAAGGGCTAAAAGCAAAAAGTGAATATACCCTCAAGTTATATTCACTTTATGGACTGCAAATTTACAGGAAGTAAATTTTGTTGTGTAAAGTTTCTTTTGCCAGGCTATAATTTTAAGGTTAAACGCCCAAATATCCCCGGAGGGCCTTTGAACGCGAATTGGTGCGCAGTTTGGTAATTGCCTTGTCTTTGATCTGGCGAACCCGTTCCCGGGTAAGGTTGAATTTCTCCCCGATGTCTTCCAGACTCATGGGATGATCGACCCCCAATCCAAAGAAATAGCAGATTACCTCTTTTTGCCGTTCGGTAAGCATTTTCATGGAACGCTCGATTTCCTGTTTAAGCGACTCCTTGTGCTCGATGTTGGCATTTGCGTACTCAGCATTAGGATTTACCAACACATCCATCAGGGTATTGTCTTCCCCTTCAGACAGCGGTGTATCCATGCTTACGTGCCGGGCAGCGATGCCCAGGGTAGCAGATACTTCTTCAGTTTCGAGTTCCAGCAGTTCAGCCAGTTCTTCGGGCGAGGGTTCGCGTTCGAACTCCTGTTCCAATTGGGAGAACGCTTTCTGAATTTTGTTGGTTAACCCTACTTTGTTTAATGGAAGCCTTACAATACGCGATTGTTCAGCTAATGCCTGAAGAATGCTTTGGCGAATCCACCATACGGCGTAAGAAATGAATTTGAAACCACGGGTTTCATCAAAACGCTGCGCTGCTTTAATGAGACCCAAATTACCCTCATTGATGAGGTCTGGTAGTGAAAGACCTTGGTTTTGATACTGCTTGGCTACGGATACAACGAACCTTAAGTTGGCTTTCGTTAGTTTATCAAGGGCTGCTTGATTACCTTGCTTGATCAAGCCCGCTAGCTTAACTTCTTCTTCGGGACTGATCAATTCAACTTTTCCGATTTCCTGCAAGTACTTTTCAAGGCTCTGAGATTCACGATTCGTAATTGATTTCGTGATCTTGAGTTGCCGCATACTCATAGGTAGGACATTTTAAAGGGTTTTTTAGGTTTATAACGGTCAATGGTTTATAAAAAACGAAATACCTGTTGAATTTGTTATATGAACAAGCATTTTGTTGTTAAAAAACTATCCACCTAATATACCCATTTCTGCCCATCTTCTACAAAATAATTCGTAACCAACTGGTAGTCAGATATATGAAAATTTTTTGCTTATTTATTCATTTTTAGGCACTTTTTACCCTATTTATCCAAAAAAAAATTTTGAGGGTAGCATTATTTTTCTATAATTGCACCATTGCAACTTGCAAAAAAGATCAATACAAGGGTTAGATGAGTAAGAAACACATATTTACGTTAGAGTATCCGGTAAGATGTTCTCCTTCCATTTTATACGAATTCCTTAGTACCCCTGCAGGTTTGCAGGAGTGGTTTGCCGATAAAGTAGACGAACGGGATAATGTTTTTAGTTTTTCCTGGAACGGAACTACCGATAAGGCAGAAGTGATGGAAAGTGAAGAAGAGAAATTTATCAGGTTTCACTGGTTGCACGCACCCAAAGAAGAATATTTCGAATTTAGAATCGAGAAATCAGAAGTTACGAATCAGACCATCCTTGTGATTAAAGATTTTGCAGATAAGGGGGAGGTAAAAGACCAAAGTCAGTTATGGGGCTACCAGGTAAAAGACCTGTTTCACCGGCTCGGTAATTAATGACCAATAGAGGTAACAATTGTTTCGTATAGATCAATTATTAATTCTTTTGACCGATTCCAATGAGGAAGTGAAATTTTGGCGGAAAGCTTGCAAAAATCATTAGCCAGCAGAATTTCTTCTACTGAAGATGAATTCAATTGGGTAAGCGGCTTGTAATTGTCTTCTTCAAATTCGTGACGCCATTCGTCTCCACTTACGCATAAGTAAAATTGCCTGCTTGCCAGTAACGGTAAATTAGTAAGCAGGTTTTGCTGGTATTGCTGTTTATAACGGCCCTTCAGGTGCAGGGTTACGCTGAAAAAATGCCCCCACCAGAACAGGGTCCTGATGGCAAATGTGTCCTGGCGGTTGAATAAACGCGGATAATCCAGCATTACCCAGGGCAATCCCCCGTAATTCTCCCCTCTTGAGATCTTAGGCGAAGGAATCAGCCCTTCCGACAATAAAATAGCCGGGTTTGCATTAAAGTTGTCGCGCGTTTGGTGGGCAATATCCCCAAACAAGGAGTAAACTTTTTCAATAATTGTATTCTTTGTTAAAAGCCAGTCAGCATTTTGCACCAGCGATAATTCCTCTGTTGAAAGCTGTATTTTTGCGGCGTCCATTTTATAAAGATAATACCCGTGATAAAAAAACTCGACATATTGGTTTTGCGATCATTTATCGGACCTTTTATCGCAACCTTTTTCCTTACCCTGTTCGTGTTGATCCTGCAGTTCTTCTGGCTGTGGATCGATGACTTTGTAGGCAAGGGTATTGACACCTATACCATGCTTCGCCTGGTGCTTTACCTGAGCGCCACGCTGGTTCCCCTGGCCTTGCCGCTGGCCATCCTCCTTTCATCCATTATGACCTTTGGCAACCTGGGCGAAACCTTTGAACTGGTAGCCATCAAGTCGGCCGGTATTGGCCTGCTGCGCTTCATGCTGCCCTTAACGGTAGTGGCCGCCCTGCTTTCAGGGATGGCATTCCTGTTTAACAACTATGTTATTCCGGTAGCCAACCTGCGCATGAAAACCCTGCACTACGACCTCGTAAATAAAAAACCAGCCTTCGATCTGAAAGAAGGCGTTTTCTATACCACCATTCCCGACTATGCCATCAAGGTGTCGAAAAAAGTAAATGATACTATTTTACAAAATGTGATCATTTATGAGACCAGCACGGGCCCCCAGGATAATATCGTAGCAGCAGAAAAAGGCATTATGCGTATTTCTGCCGACAAGCGCTTTCTGGAATTTACCCTGTACAATGGCTGGCGGTATGAAGAACGCGGCAATCGTTATGGCAACAACACCGATTTTATTCGCCTCGGCTTTAAAGAATATAAAAAAGTACTGGACCTGAGTTCGCTGGCATTGAACCGTACGAGCGACAGCACCTATAAAGACCGCTATGAAATGTTAAGTACGCGGCAGCTGAGCAAGAATGTAGATTCACTGGACAAAAGTCTGCGTGCCTTCAAAGAGCGCGACCAGCGCGAGCTGCAAGGCTATCTTACTTTCTCAAAATACTTCGATACCGGTTGGGTAAACGTAAAAGCACCGCCTATTAAAAAAGGCGCCAAAACCTTTCTCGACCTGTTGCCCGATAGTTTAAAAGTGCATAAAACCGATGCTACCCCTGTAGGGGTAAAGCAGAAGGTGCTGGATGAGACCAATGCCTATGCCGGTTATGTAAAAAACAGCATCGAGGGACCATCCTGGGAGTATGATGGTAAAAGAAAAGAACTGCGCATGACATTGATGACCTACCATGAGAAAATCACCATGTCAATAGCGGTGCTGGTATTGTTTCTCATAGGCGCGCCGCTGGGCTCTATTGTACGCAAGGGTGGCATTGGTACCCCGGTGGTATTTGCCGTGGTGTTCTTTGTGATCTTTTTCCTGTTAAACAACTTTGGAAAAAAGTTTGTGAAGGAAGATGTGTTGCAGCCAGTTGCGGGCATGTGGCTGGCCACTGCCGTGTTGCTGCCCATTGGCCTGTTCCTTATTTACAAAGCATTGCACGATTCACAATTGTTTAATAAAGAGTTTTACTACCGTGCCTTCAGAGCCATTCGCAAATTAATTATGAAGAAAAATGGTGCCGCAAAAGAAGCGGCGCCTGCGAGTTAGGGACGTGAATGGGCCCGCCCGACTGAACCTAGGTAGGGCGGGGTCAATCGTTGCAGACTAAACACCAATGTTAATAAAACGATTTTTATCTTTATAGAAATCTGGTTTAATGACAGACCTGCAACTATATTCGACTATTTCCAACCTTCCCCCAATCTTAAGAAGGAAGTAGAAGATTTTGTGGAATTTTTGAAAACAAAAACTAAAAAAGAGAAGGTAGTCACAGAACGAAAATTTGGCTGCGCCAAAGGGTTAATTGAAATGTCTCCTGATTTTGACGAGCCGCTGGATGATTTTAAAGACTACATGTAATGGTTTATTTATTAGACACACATACATTCTTATGGTTCCTGGCTCCATCTAAAATTTCCATTTGAAGAGCTGACCAGCTATCTTTCGGCGAACGATATTGAAATACTGCCTATTACTTTTGACCATATTAAGGGATTAAAAAATCTCGAACTTCATCATAGGGATCCATTTGACAGGCTTCTTATCGCCCAGGCAATCAAAGAAAATTTAACAATTCTAAGCCGGGATTCAAATTTCTTCCAGTATCCGGTAAAAATAGTCTGGGGTTGATTTCCTTCCAGTCCCTCTAAACTTCCATTCTGTATATCACCTTTTGCTCATTGCCCGCTGAAAACCTACCTTCGCGCAAACTACAGGAATTGAACTCGGGCAGGGAAAATCTTCGAATACAGAAATGGGTGGTAACAGTAGCCGTACTGCTGTTCATCATTAAAATAGTGGCATTTTGGGTAACCCGCTCAGTAGCCATATTAACCGATGCCCTGGAAAGCACGGTAAATGTAATTGCCGGTTTTATTGGTTTGTACAGTTTATATGTGGCGGCTAAACCGCGCGATGAAAACCACCCATACGGTCATGGTAAGGCTGAATTTTTATCGGCCGCTGTTGAAGGTACGCTCATTATTGTGGCCGGTTTGGTGATCGTTTACGAATCAGTGCTTCATTTTATATATCCCACCGAATTAAAACAGCTCGACCGGGGTATTTTACTGGTAGCCTTTACCGCGTTGATAAATTTTGTAGTAGGGTTTATCAGCATTCGTATTGGTAAGAAAAACAATTCCCTCGCACTCACCGCCAGTGGCAAACACCTGCAAACAGATACCTATTCTACCCTGGGAATTATTCTGGGGCTGGTGTTGATCCGCTTCACCCATCTCAACTGGCTGGATAGTGTAACCGCTATAATTTTTGCTTTTATCATTATCGGTACCGGTTACCAGATCCTGCGGCACTCCCTGGCTGGTATTATGGATGAAGCCGATAAAGAACTGCTGCAAAAAATGCTGGCCGTCCTGAACGCCAACCGCCGCACCAACTGGATCGATCTGCACAACCTGCGCGTGATAAAATATGGCGGCCAGTTTCATATCGACTGTCACCTTACGGTGCCCTGGTACCTGAATGTGGTGGAAGCGCATAAAGAAGTGGAAGAACTGGGCAGCCTTATTAAAAGAGAATTCGGTACCGTGTTTGAGTTATTCGTACATACAGATCCCTGTCTTGATTTTTCGTGCAGCATTTGCACCAAAGACGACTGCACCGTTCGCAAACGCCCCTTTGAAAAGCGGATTGAATGGACGTTGGAGAATGTTCTTAAGGATAAGAAGCATAGTTTGTGATAACGAGTTGATCAGTTGATCAGTTGACCAGTTAACCAGGAAGAAGATGGTTAGGGAGAATAAAGAAGGAGGTTGATAGGGTTGACGGAGTTGACAGGGTTGACAAGTTAAC
>JAJKIL010000209.1 GCA_021154515.1 Niastella sp.
ATCAGTTCAGCTCGCTCATCATTCGCAGCCGGTTCCATTGGTCGGCATTGAGGCAAACCATGCAGTTAAGCATCCGGTCGCAGATCCATAGCACCATTTTGATGGTGAGCCTGCTGTCGTTTGCGGTGATAGGTGTGGCCACCATCCTGTTCTTTATAAATCGTTACCAGCGAAATAACCAGGACCGTCTAACCCGGGCCATGCAGATCATGGTGAACCAGGTTCAAACGAGTATTAACAGGCAACACCCCATGGACGATTCGTTGTTTTATGAACCGGTGTTCAGTGAAGGGATGGAACAGTTGATCCGGGAAATGTCAGAAGTGCATGGCATGGATGTGAACCTGTATGATACCGTGGGCGGGCTGCGGGTTACCAGCAACCAGGATATGAACATTTATTCAAGCGGGGTGCTGAGTACCAAAATGAATCCGCTGGCTTATTACCGGCTGTATCATTTGGAACAGATCCAGACCGTGACGAATGAACAGGTGGGCAAGCTCGATTACCTGAGCATTTATTCCCCCGTTCGCAATAAACGGGGGCATGCCGTAGCTTTTTTAAATATTCCATCCTACAGCAGCCAGACGGAGTTGAAGCAGGAGATCTCCAACTTCGTGGTTACGGTTATCAACCTGATTGCATTTATCTTCCTGGTAGCAGGTGGTATTGCGTTGTTGATCACGAACCGCATAACCCAATCGTTTACCATCATCAGCCAGAAGATGCGCGAAGTGAACCTGGGTAAAGAGAACGAATACATTACATGGAAACGGGACGATGAAATAGGCGTGTTGGTGCGGGAGTACAACAAGATGGTGACCAAGCTGGAAGATAGTGCCGAAGCCCTTGCCAAAAGCGAACGTGAGGGCGCCTGGCGCCAAATGGCCCGGCAGGTAGCGCATGAGATCAAGAACCCGCTTACGCCTATGAAGCTGAGCATTCAGTATTTGCAAAAAGCCATAGCCGATAATCAAACGGATGTAAAAGTGCTCACGACCAATGTGGCCAAAACCCTGGTAGAGCAGATCGATCACCTGTCGAAGATCGCGTCCGACTTCTCACAGTTTGCGAATATCGGTAACCCGAAAAACGAAGTATTTGATCTGCACGAAATGTTGCAATCATTGGCATCTTTATATAATACCGGTGGTAACCTCGACTTTAAATGGACGCCGGTTGGGCAACGCGTATTGCTCTTTGCCGACCGTACGCAGTTGAACCGCTTGTTCACCAACCTGCTGCAGAACGCCGTAGAAGCCTGTGCCAGCCGCGATGACCGGGTTATTAGAATGAACGAACATTTGAATGGCGAGTATATTACCGTAAGCGTAACAGATAATGGCGAAGGCATTCCGGAACAAACGCAATCGCGCATCTTCACGCCCAACTTTACTACCAAAACCTCCGGCACAGGTCTCGGCCTGGCTATGAGTAAGGGTATTGTGGAGCAGGCTAAGGGAGAGATCTGGTTTGTTACAAAAGAAGGAGCGGGCACTACGTTCTATGTGAAGATCCCGTTATTAAGAGCGAATTAAAAAAGGGTGGGTCACTCTCAAAGAGCGACCCACCCTAAATAACCTAATAACCGCAACTTATATCCCTCTTAGCTTCTTCCTATTAGCTAAATAATCTTCAAATTGCTGTAAACTATAACTACTGAGATTTTGCTGTTTTGTCAATCCACCTTTTTGTGCGGCCAGTACCCCGTAACGGCAATCGTAGCCGTCAATAGAGTGCGCATCGGGATCAACAGAGATCAATACGCCTTTTTCGATGGCATAATCAATCCAGCGCCAGTCAATATCCAAACGGCGGGGGTGCGCATTTAACTCAATCACCACATGGTTCTCAACGCAGGCATCGATGATGGTTACATGATCTACAGGATAACCGGGACGGCTGAGCAATAAGCGGCCCGTCATATGACCCAGAATGGTGGTGTAGGGGTTACGGATGGCGTTCAGCAACCGCATCATGGCTTTATCCTCCGTCATTTTTAAATTGGAATGCACCGAAGCGATCACCAGGTCGAAGGTGGAGAGCACATTGTTGGAGTAATCCAGTGCGCCGTCGCCTAAAATATCACACTCAATACTTTTGAATATTTTGAAAGGCTTGAATTTTTCATTCAGCTCATCTACATACCGGTGTTGTTCGCGAATGCGTTCCTCTGTTAACCCATTGGCGTAGGCGGCGCTTTTACTGTGATCGCTGATCACCAGGTATTCATACCCCTGATCTATACAGGCTTTGGCCATATCTTCCACCGTATGCACCCCATCGCTCCATTGGCTGTGGCTGTGAATGATGCCCCGGATATCGCCGGGTTGTATCAATGTAGCCTGGTTATACAACGCGGTTGCTTTTTCCCGTAAGGGTGGGGCAATAGCCGGCAGCTGCAGGGCGGAAAATATTTCTTCTTCCGATTGATAAGAAGCCGTGGGGTTCCAACCCGGTAAAGCCTGACAGGCCGCTATAAAATCGTCACTGCCGCTGGTTTGAAAAAGAACGCTGTTGAAGCTTTCAGGCGTTGCCCGGTAAAATTTCAGCAACACATTTTCGGGTCCCAGAACGCTGAAGATATCTTCCAGTGTTTCCTGGGTTTTATAATTATTGGAACCCAGGAAGGCCAGCAACTCCTCATCAGTAGCGGTGGTTACCCATTCCAGCTGGTCAATGATCTCAAGCTGGCGTCTGAATTGACCGGTTAGGGCAAATTGTTGTTGCGGGAATTCTTTCTTCAGTGTGGTGTCAATGGCTATGGCGTACACTTCCGTTTCCGCATACAGGTGACTGCCCTGGTTCTTCATATAGAACTCGATGGATTCCTGAACATTCTTTTGCGTTTTCTCGCCAAAACCTTTGAAGAGGGTTAACCGGTTTTCGTTACAGGCATACAACAGTTCACCAACCGATTCAATACCCATCTCTTTCCAGATGGTGGCTATTTTTTTCGGTCCCAGTCCTTTAATGTTCATCATTTCCAGCACGCCGGGCGGTGTTTTGGAAATAATATCTTCCAGGGCGCCCAGTTTGCCGGTTCGAACTATTTCAATTACTTTTTTAGCAACAGAATCACCAATGCCTTTTATGGATACCAGTTTATCTTCAGGCATTTCAGCCAGTGGATGCGTTACTTTTTCAATGGCAAAGGCGGCACTGGAATAGGTTCTCGACCGGAACGAATTTTCCCCATGCATATCCATTAATTTGGCCAGCAGGGAAAATTGGTCGGCTATGAAGTAGTTGTCGATCATAAGAATGGTGATGTGCTGCTAAATTAATTCTTTCTGGTTTACCAAAGAGGTTCCTGGTAAGTATTAAAAACACGTAGAATATTAACAGATAAGTTTAGCTCATCTATGGTATAGGTAATAAGAAAGGGAAATCTTTTTACAGGTTTGCAACGTATGTTCTTGTAGCGTGTTGCTGATGAAGTTGGAGAAAGAGCAATTCGCTCAATATATTCAGTAATTACATCGGCAAAGCGATAGCCAAGATCGGTAGCGAGAGAATTATAATATTCAATGGCCACTGTAATATCGTCAACCGCCGTAGGGGAAATGTAAATGGTATACAACGTCAGGGTTTTTTAAACCGATGTTTGATATCATTCCATTTAAGTAAATAATCAGGATTCGATGAAATGTTTACAAGCTCCTTATCCAGGGCTGCTTTTTGTTGTTCTGTAAGTTCAATTGCTTCTTCGTCAGGAATTGCTTCAACAGCATGTACCTTGATCAGGTCTTCGATCAAAGCTGCAGCATATTGTTTTTTTATCCGGATATGAAATGTATTATCTGACATAATGCACACTGTTTTATCAGGAATAACCCTAAAACCGTATGTAATTTACTGCAAAAATTGCTTGTATCCAAGCCTAATAATCAGCGACTTAATAATGGGCCTACACCATTAGTGTAGACCCATTCACGCTTTACAACTCCACCACAACATCATCCTGCTCCACAAACACGCCCTCGTTTAACACTACATTCTTCACCGCACCTGCGCTGGGCGCCACAATGGTGCTTTCCATTTTCATGGCCTCTATAACAAAGAGGGGCGTGTTCTTTTGCACCGCATCGCCGGTTTTTACCAGTATTTTCGACAGCTTGCCTTGCAGCGGCGCGCCGATCTCATTGGGCGCGCTCACTTTTTTATGCGTTGGTTTTACGGAGGTGAAGCTCTTATCTTTTATAAAGATGGATCGGGTTTGTCCGTTCAGTTTAAAGAATACCTGTTTATAACCATTCTCATCAACCTGGCTCATATGTAAAAATTTTATGAGAATGCTTTTGCCCGGCGCTAACTCGATAAGCGTTTCTTCATTAGGCTTTAACCCATAAAAGAAAACAGGAGAGGGCACATAATACACTTCCCCGAACGCCATTTTAAACTGATGGTATTCGTCAAACACTTTGGGGTAAAAGAGGGCGCTCAGCAGATCGAGGTTCGAATACTGCTTACCATATTTGGTTTCAAATTTTTCCCTTTCTTTAACCATGTTCAGCGGTTGTAAATGCGCGTTGGGCCTGTCGGTAAAGGGCTTTTCATTTTTGAGCACCAGTTTCTGCAAGGTTTCCGGAAAGCCGCCCGGAGTTTGTCCCAGGTCGCCGCGGAATAAACCAACCACTGAATCGGGGAAGGATAAAGTTTCGCCTTTATCAAAAATATCCTGTTCAGTATAGCCGTTGGCTGTCATGAACAAGGCCATATCGCCTACTACCTTCGAGGAGGGCGTTACTTTTACAATATCACCAAACAGTTTATTCACTACCACATAATTCTTCTTGATATCGGTAAACTGATTTTCCAGTCCCAATGAACGCGCCTGCGGGCGCAGGTTGGAGTATTGTCCGCCCGGAATTTCATGATCGAACACTTCTGCAGTGCCAGCCTTTAATTGCGATTCGAATGGATAATAAAATTCACGCACATCTTCCCAGTAGTTGGAAAGTTCATTCAACTTATGCAGGTTCATGGGCTGTTCACGCTGGTGGCCCTGCATCATAGCTACAATGGAATTGAAATTGGGTTGCGAAGTAAGCCCGGACATAGAAGCAAGCGCCACATCAATTACATCAACCCCGGCTTCAATGGCTTTTAAATAAGTAGCCGACTGAATAGAGGATGTATCATGTGTATGCAGGTGAATAGGAATGTTGATCGATTTTTTCAGCTCACTTACCAGGATACCTGCCTGCATGGGTTTTAACAGCCCGGCCATATCTTTTATGCCCAGAATGTGGGCGCCGGCATCTTCCAGGCGTTTGGCCAGGTCGATATAGTATTGCAGGTTGAATTTATGATTGCGTTGCTTGTCAAGGAAATCACCGGTATAACAAATACAGGCTTCTGCCAGTCCGCCCGTTCTTTCGCGAACGGCATTAATGCTCACCTGCATGCCTTCGAGCCAGTTCAGCGAATCGAAAATGCGGAAGATATCGATCCCGTTCTGCCAGGATTCTTCAATGAAGGTCTCCACCAGGTTATCGGGGTAGGCGGTATAACCCACTGCGTTAGATCCGCGGATCAGCATCTGGAACAAAATATTAGGAATGCGTTCGCGCATCAGTTGCAGGCGCTGCCAGGGACATTCATGCAAAAAGCGAAGGGCTACATCGAAGGTGGCGCCGCCCCACATTTCAAGCGAAAAGATCTCCGGATGATTTTTAGCCACCGTTTCAGCCACCTTCAACATATCGGTAGTGCGTACGCGGGTGGCCAGCAGCGACTGGTGCGCATCGCGGAAAGTGGTATCGGTATATTGAATGCTGTGGTTATTCTTTAACCAATCGATAAATTTCTCACGCCCCATTTCGGTAAGCCGGTCTTTGGAGCCTTTGGTGATGGACGGTTGCACCACATCAGGCACTACCGGGGTGCGAAAGGTAACAGCAGGGTTAACAGCCGGCACATCAGGATGACCGTTCACAATAATTTCAGCCATGTATTGCAGGGCTTTGGTGCCGCGGTCCATTCTCGGTTCAAAATGAAATAAATCCGGATGGTTGTCGATAAAATCAACTGTAGCGAGCCCATTTTGAAACGTAGTATTTTGTAACACGTTTTCAAGGAAGGCAATGTTGGTCTTTACACCGCGTATACGAAACTCTTTTAACGTGCGCACCAACCTGTCACAGGTTTCTGCGAGGTTGCGGCCGCTGGCGGTGATCTTTACCAGTAAGCTATCAAAGAAAGGAGAGATGCTAACGCCGGGGTAGGAGCTGCCTTCATCTAACCGGATACCCGGGCCACCCGCATTGCGATACGCGATGAGCGTACCAAAGTCGGGTTTAAAATTGTTGGAAGGGTCTTCGGTAGTTACCCGGCATTGAATGGCCACGCCGGAGATCTGCAATTGTTCCTGCGAAGCAATATTGATGGGCGCATCAGTAAGCGCGAACCCTTGCGCAACGAGGATCTGGCTTTTTACAATATCGATACCGGTTATTTCTTCAGTGACCGTATGTTCAACCTGGATGCGGGGATTTACTTCAATAAAATAAATATTCTCAGCTTTATCAACGAGGAACTCAACCGTGCCCGCATTGTTATAACCTACCTGTTTGCAAATGCGAATGGCATATTCGTGAAGTTGCTGACGTGTTTCCGGTTTCAGAGAAATGGCGGGCGCCACCTCCACTACTTTTTGAAAACGGCGTTGCACAGAACAATCCCTTTCAAACAGGTGAATGATATTGCCATGGTGATCGCCAAGGATCTGTACTTCTATATGTTTGGGCGATTCAATGAATTTTTCAAAGAACACGGTATCGTTACCAAAAGCGGTTTTGGCTTCATTGCGTGCTTCCAGTACGGTTTTTTCCAGGTCTTCATCATTGCGTACAACACGCATGCCGCGGCCGCCGCCGCCTGCAGCCGCTTTAATGATAATAGGGTAACCAATGCGGCGGGCTTCCTGCAAAGCAACGTCGGTTGATCTGATATCCGCCTGGCTGTCTTCGATCATAGGCACACCGGCTTGTTTAGCTACTTTCTTAGCGGCGATCTTATCACCCAGTTGATCCATAATATGCGCAGTGGGACCAACAAACACAATGTTTTCTTCCGCACATCTTTGTGCAAAGCGGGCATTTTCTGACAGGAAACCATAACCGGGATGGATGGCATCCGCTTTTTCGCGTTTGGCAACGCTGATGATGGCTTCAATGTCCAGGTAAGGTTTCAGCGGTTCATCGTTTTTCCCGATCTGATAAGCTTCATCGGCTTTGTAACGATGCAGGGAATAGCGGTCTTCAAAGGTGTAAACGGCGATGGTCTTAATATTTAGCTCTGTAGCAGCACGCAATACCCGAATGGCAATTTCACCACGGTTGGCAACAAGGATTTTTTTAAACATGACAGGCAGTTATAGTTTTTGTTTATTTATCGATAAAGGAAACCCTAAAAGCTATGCCGGTGCATCAACAGGGTTGGTTCGGGGCGGCAATACGGATACACGAAACCATGTTGATGATGATTTCACATGTGACTTAAAAAATGGTACCAGGGTAAAAAGAGGTAAGTGGTTTTATATAGGCTTGTGTAAACAGGAATGAGGTTGCTATAAAGACGGTGTAAAAATAAGAATGGAATGGTTATGATGGATACTTGCAGTAATGTTAATTAATGGTAAGGTGGTGCCATGGTGCTCGTGAATCGGAAATCGGCAAACGTGAAACGGCAAACGGCAAACGTGAAAAGTACTTATTGGTGATCCATGATTATTGGCAACAGTCGAGAAATGGCTAAGAAAACGAGCTCACACTTCGCGCTACGCGCTATATGTTAAAACTCAGTCGTGGCGCGGGTTTCAGCGGATGTATAAAGCTTTAATAACGCAAAAAGTCCTGAGTGGAGTCTAAGGAGCGAAGGGGCAATAAAAAAGTCCCGAAGTAATTCGGGACTTGATATTTTTTGCTTTCAAAAAAAGCCGAAGTTATTTCTTCTTTGCAGCTTTCTTTTTCTTTGGAGCGGCTTTCTTTACTGCTTTCTTAGCAGCTTGTTTTGCAGCTTTTTTCTTAGTTGCCATGTTTTTGTGAATTTAACGGTTAGTAAATAGAATTTAACAGATGTAAAAATATAAACTATTTCCAAACCGCCAAAAATTTTTTCACGAAATGTGAAAAAATTACTATGCAGGCAACTTTACAAATAACAAATTACGCTACTGCTACTACGCTAACGATAGTCTTATCGTTTCTGGTTTTTCTGAATTCAACAACACCATCTGTCAATGCAAAAATGGTGAAGTCTCTTCCGATACCAACATTTTTTCCGGGATGGTAAACAGTACCGCGTTGACGAATGATGAT
>JAJKIL010000210.1 GCA_021154515.1 Niastella sp.
CTACAAAATGGCGAAACACCACAGGGGTATTTCCATATAAATGACGGAAAACAATACTGTTCACCTGTTTGGGAAACTGTTGTTTTATTTGTTTGCAGTTGTTTCTAAAAGAATCTGTCAATAGATCGTGGTAGGGCTGCCGCTGGTTCCTGATAAGGTCGCTTACAAAAAATGGGATTTGAAAAGCGTGGAACAGAGTAATGTTCACAACCTGCTCGCCCATGGTTTGAATGGCTTTTTCAACCAGGTCGAAAGAAGCAGAAGAAAAATCGGTCGGTACCAAAATATTGCGCATACTGTAATTATTAAATTAACAATGAAGTTTACAGTAGCAAAGCTGGCACAATGGTATTAGAGCCGCTTAAGAGGCATTTAAGAATGTATTAAAAAAGAAATAAGAATGGGATTAGAAAATTAATGTTGGCTGTTTAAGATGATCTCCACTGCAGTGCCCTTCCCTTCTTCCGATCTTATCATCAACTCGCCATCATGCAAACGGATAATATTCCGTGCCAGGGGAAGCCCCACCCCATGCCCTTCGAACCGGTCGGTATTGGAAGCGCGGTAAAATGGTTCAAACACATATTTCAGCTCTGTTGAAGGGATACCAATGCCCTCGTCAATAATGCCGATCCTGATCTTGCCTTTTTCTACCTGAAGCGACAGTTGCACGGGCCGGTCATTGCTGTACTTGCAGGCGTTCATTACAATATTGGTCAGGGCCAGCTTTAATAAATGATAATTTCCTTCTACAGATAATTGTTGTTCATTCGGCGGTAATTCGCCAAAATGCAACTGCACTTTATTATCGGGATGTAGTTGGTCTACCGCGTGTTTTACCTCCACTAACAATTCATCCATTCTAACCACCGTGCGGCGTTGCTTTTTACCATCGAAGCCGCTTTGGGCCAGGGCCAGCAGGCTGCTGGTCAAGTGGTCCAGTTTCATGGCTTCGTTTAAAATTACCTGCAGGCTTTGGCGGTATTCTTCATTGGTGCGGGCTTTTTTCAGGGCAATGTCAGCTTCGCCCATAATGGTGGTTAGCGGCGTACGCAATTCATGGGAGGCATTGCTTACAAAGTTGTTCTGGGTTTCAAAAGCCGTTTGCAGGCGGTCGAGCATGGTATTGAAGGTGTGCGCCAATTCCGTCATTTCGTCTTTTCCTTTCTTGGGCTCCAGACGTAGGTGCAGGTTATGTGCACTGATGTCCTGAACCTTGCTGATGAGCTGGCGCAAGGGTTGAAAGGTTTTGCGGCTAAAGAAAATGCCGGCAGTGAACACCAATAATACACCCACTATAAATATGAGGACCTTTATGCGAAACAGCGTACTTAACAGGTTGTTCCCAAATTCATTCACGGCTGATTTTATAACCAGGTAATTTTTTCCCTCATCCCGATACAGAATACCAGCATAGTGTACTTTGTTCTTTTCAATAAACACCGTTTTGCCTTTTGCCGCTATTATTTGCCTGTAAAACGATTGTGGTAGATTTGATTTTACCTGGGGATGAAAGATGTTGGCAACAGAATCCCAGGTCAGCAGGTATTCCTGCTCCCTGGGGAGCACTTCCAGGTACTGCCGTCTCAATTCCTGGTAAGTAACGGTAGATACTTTGTTCTGTTCAAAACGTAGTTTGGCAGCTACCCGTACGCGTAATTCCAGGCGCTTCAAAAAATCGTTCGACGCATACCGGGTCACCAGGTAATAGGTCGTAAAGCTGATGAGCAGGATCAGCAATGCCGTTAGCACCGTGAACAACAAGGCGGTTTGTGTCTGGATCTTCAATGGTATTAGCTTTTTTTATCTTCCTTGAGAATATAGCCCATCCCGATCATGGTATGAATGAGTTTCTGTGCCGGATTGGTATCTATTTTTTTGCGCAGGTAATTCACATATACATCCACCACGTTGGTGCTCATGTTAAAATCTATTCCCCACACATTCTCCAGCAGTTCCATGCGGCTCAACACCCGGCCGCGGTTGTGCATCATAAATTCAAGCAGGCGATATTCTGTTGCGGTAAGGGTAACAGGTTCGCCATTCAAACTGGCCGAGCGGGTATTGATATTAAGGGTAAGGTTCCCTAGTTGCAATACATCGGGTTGATTGTTATTCCCCGGCGATTTGCGGCGTACCAGCGTTCGCAGGCGGGCTTCCAGTTCAGCAAAATGAAAAGGTTTAACCAGGTAATCATCAGCGCCACTGTCGAGCCCGGCTACAATATTTTCTGTAGTGCCCAGTGCTGTCAGCATCAGGATAGGTGTATCAATTTGTTGACGGCGTAACTGTTTGCATAATTGAATCCCATTCAGGCCTGGCAGCATGATATCCAGGATCATTACATCAAATTGGCTTTTTATGGCCATCTCATGCCCAATAAGGCCATCAGGCGCTACCGTTACTTCGTACCCGGCCTCCTTCAGTCCCTTGTTCAGCATGCTGGCCAACGCTGCCTCGTCTTCCACTAAAAGGATCTTCATTGCTGAATGTGTTTAAACAAAAATAACCACTAAAAAACAAATCCCTTCCAAAACAGGAAAGGACGTGTTCTATCAACATCAAATTGGGGATATCGTTAAATAATATCCACCGCTTTTACTGGTACGGTGAATGATTTTTAATGAATCTTCCACGATCATTCACATATTCCATTTTTACCTGATTGCCTGTTAAAGAAGGGACTATACCTGCATTAACCAATATCTTTGTAGTAACAAACATTGCATATGGCTATTAAAATTTTTATTACCGGCGGCACTTTTGATAAGGAATATAATGAGCTGAACGGTGAATTGTATTTTAAAGATACCCATATGGATGAACTGCTGTCAAAAGGCAGAAGCAGATTGGAAGTGAATATTAAAACACTCATGATGATCGATAGCCTTGAAATGACGCCCGATCATCGTAACCTGATAGCAGAAGAATGCCAGCAATGTGAGGAAGAAAGAATAGTTATTACACACGGTACCGATACCATGGCCGAAACAGCCCGCGTGCTGGCAAAAAAAGTTACCGGTAAAACCATTGTATTAACCGGCGCCATGATCCCCATAAAATTTGGTAGCTCTGATGGATTGTTCAACCTGGGCAGCGCACTGGCTTTTGTTCAATCACTTCCCGCAGGCGTTTATGTGGCTATGAATGGCCGTTATTTTAACTGGGACAATGTGCGGAAGAACAGACAGACGGGTATTTTTGAAGAATTACCAATACCCACTGCTGCAAAATAAAAAAAGCTGATTGCTCAGCTTTATGGTTTCTTGGGAGGAAGGCTAAATGCTACGGCTTCATGTTCAAAGTGGCCTTTATGCGAACCGTCACAAAAGGGTTTGTTGTTCGACATTCCACAACGGCAAATTGATATCACTTCACGACCACCCAGATCGTACACATTGCCATTTTTATCCACAATTTCAAAATCACCTTCTACACGTAATGAACCATTGCTGTTAACTGTAATCTTTGTTGTTGCCATTGTAATTATAATGAATTAGGGCGCAAGATACAGGAAAAGCGTTCAGAAATAATAACGCAACACTCTCTTAATAAACTCTTTCAATCACAGTGTCTTTTCCGTTAAAAACAAATGATTCGCCCGCTTTTTTATTCTGTAACAATTTTGCCAGGGGCGCTTGTGGCGAAAGGAATATGATCAATTTACCATCGATGGTTTGTTTACCTAAACCGGCCGCAATGAAAAAGGTAAGGTCTCCACATTCAATACAGGCCCCCATGGTGGCTATAGCGTAAATTACTTCGGTCTTTACCTCGTGCAATAAGGCCAGTTCCTTTATTTGCTGCGCCAGCTGTTTCGAATACATCTCCGTTTCCAGCTGGCCCATGGCACGCGCCGTTTCATATTTATCGCCTACAGAACTCTTTTCTTCGCTGTTCGCCGCTTCCCGGGCATTATCTATCAACTTTTTGGCAGCGGCGATCCGTTGCTCAATAAGCTGCTGCGCTGCCAGCTTCAGCCGGTTTTTGAATGCTATTTTTTCTGAATCCGTCACAACTGCTAAAATACAATATCCGGCCGGCTCAGCCGTCATTCATAAAAATAAACAACATGCACTACAACAAGTCATGCGCCGCAAAAGGCGAATCGTACGGAGGCAGTCACCGGCACCTGCCTTACCGGAGTATGCAACGAGCAGCCGTTAATGTATACAAAACAGCAACCAGCTATGAAATGCTGGTGTTTGCGCCGGGTCGTATTAAAGAACATTTTTCTATCGACGTCAGGGGTAAAGAGCTTACCATTTCCTACACGCCGCCTACGGATTTTCCCCGTTTTGAATGGTTACAGCGGGAATACAGCCGGGGTGGTTTTGTAAGAAGCTTTTTACTGAATGAGAACATGGACACCACCCGCATTACCGCCAAATATACCGATGGCGTGCTGCAGGTCAGTTTGCCCATGATTGAAGGAGAAAGCATTCAAAAACAGGAAATTCCCATTAGCTGAGTTTATGTAAACAGGTGAATAAAAGGTGGCGGTTCATACCGTCACCTTTTTTATTTCCTCAATTGTTAAAATAATCTAAAAGGTCTTCTTATTATTTATATCCTTTATGTAATCAAAAACAGGCGTGCATCCAATTCAAAACAAATTGTATGAACACCCTGTATAAACTCTGTGCAAGCTGTCTGCTTATCATGGTCGCCACCACCCTGATCTATTCAAAGAAACCACCCGTTACGCAAAATACGCCTGGTCCCAGCCGCCAAAAGAAAGTACAGATTGCTGTGCTGCTCGATGTAAGCAATAGTATGGATGGCCTTATAGGGCAGGCCAAAGCCCAGCTATGGAACATGGTAAGCGTATTGGGCAAAGCCACCTGTAACGATGTGGCGCCTACGGTTGAAATTGCGCTGTATGAATATGGCCGACCCACCAACGACGCAAACGCCGGTTATGTAAAACAGATCAATTATTTTACCCGCGACCTCGATGAAGTGTCCCGCAATCTTTTCCGGCTTACAACCAATGGCGGCGATGAATATTGCGGCCACGTGATGTACACTTCTTTAACCAGCCTGGAATGGGACGCTAATCCCGATAACTATAAAGTAATTTTTATAGCCGGTAATGAAGATTTTTTACAGGGCGACATCTCTTATACCCAGGCCTGTTCAGAGGCTAAGAAAAAAGGGGTAATTATCAACACCATTTATTGCGGCGACAGGGCCCAGGGCATTCGCGAACACTGGAATTTAGGTAGTGAATGCGGCACCGGAAGTTTTACCAATATCAATCAAAATGCACAGGTGATCGATATTCCCACCCCTTACGACACCATCCTGTTTCAATTGAACATTAAATTAAATGGCACCTATATCAGCTATGGAAGAGCCGGCCAGGCGGCCATGTCGAAACAGGCTGAGGTAGATAAAATGAATTATGGCCTGAATAAATCGGCCGCTGCACAACGCGTGGCTGTTAAAAGCAAAAAACAGTTGTACAACAATTCAACCTGGGACCTTGTAGACGCCAGCCAGGACGATGCTGAAATGCCTGCGAAAGTAGAAATGAATACCCTGCCGGATAGTTTAAAAAACAAAACCCGCACCGAGTTAAAACAAATAGTAACTACTAAAAGCAACGAACGCGCGGCCATACAAAAAGAGATCTCTGCCGTGTCGGTAAAAAGAGAAGCCTATATCAATGCTGAAAAAGCGCGTCGCGCTAATGGAGGCAATGAGCAAACCCTGGAAACGGAAATTGAAAAAATAATCAGGCAGCAGGCGAAGCAATACAAACTGGTTATACACTAAAAGCCTAAGACGGTTCAATATAAAAAGCGGCGATAGTTTAGGTAACTATCGCCGCTAATCTTTTTAAGACAACTTATTTAGAATGGCAGATCATCATCGCCGGCAGACGATGCTTCAAAAGTGCCTGGCATAGTGTTGAAGTTGCCATTATTGCCGGGCACAGGCGCGCTACCGCCACCACCAGTTTTGGGAACCATTTTCCAGGCTTTTACATCGGTGTACCAACGACCGTTGTATTCCCTGCTTTCAACATCAAAAGAAACATCCACCAGATCGCCGGTTTTAAAGCTGCCCATATCAATTTTATCGCCCCAAACAGCGATGCATACTTTTTTAGGATAGTTGTCGCCTGTTTCAAGAATAAACTCCTGTTTTTTCCAGGTGCCATTTTTTCCCTGGCCAGACTGAACTTGTAAGAACTGAATAATTTTTCCGCTGATATCCATAATTAGTAATTTCTTTTATACCTCATCAAAGGTATGTTTACCATTCACATTTCGGGAAATTTGATCTCACAATTTTTTAACAGCCTAAAAAGGAATGCTGTCGGGGTCAACATCTTCCTGGTCATCATCATATTGATCTTTAAGGCCCAATTCTTTACAGGTACACCATTCATCGAACGGACAGGATGGCGGGTCATAGCTGCAGAACTCAACGGTTTCAAAACCATTTTCCACAATGGCCACTTTTTTTTCAAGCACACTCACCAGCAGGGTATATTTTCTTGAAACGGGTAATTTCTCCGGCATTTCCACCCCAATGTTCCAGGTAAATAACAATTTTTCAAAGGCAAGGCTTACGGCTTCCATCTGTTCGTTTGTCAATTGTTCCACTGGTGGAAACTGTTCTATTTGTAATCCGCAGTAATAACTGAAATCATGCTCCGGTTCATGCTCCAACCAGCGCTCCACTTCTTCAAAATATCGTTCTATGGATTCCAGATCATTTTCACCGGCAGCACCTGAATAGGCTTCAGGTTGTTGTTCCCGGCAGGCTTCGGTAATATCCGCAAGTAGGTGGTTAATATAGGACTGCATACAATAAACTTCAATTATGCAAGCATAATCGTATTTTATTATTATGAAATAACTACCGTTTTAGGGCGAAGGGTTTTATTTTCGAATGTGGGTTTGACAGGGTGCAGCGCATTGTACTTTACCCCATACCGTTATACCCAGGTTTTATATATTACATGGAAAGTTAATTAATTATTACAATAAAAAAAGCACCGATCTGAGATCGGTGCTTCAATTAGAAGTTTTCAAAAAAATGTATTCTTAGGCTGCCATTCGGTGATGTAACTGATCCCCGATTGCTTCAACAACCCTGGGTGGTATATTACTCACGGCAGAACCTCTGTCGATGGCGGTTATTCGCTTTAATGCCGGGTGCCATCCAAAAATATAAACAGGACTTCCATTCACACTTACCCGGTATTGCGTTTCCATAGTATAGGTTTGAAATGCGGTGGCTTTTACAAAAAGCGGAGTATCATCAACCACCAATTCAAACTCCTCTGTTCTTGTTCTCGTTGCATTCTTTCTGGCATTCATAAGAATCCTCCCTTTTTAAGTTATATGAATACAGTAGTTTTTCAACAACCATGCCTGAAAAGCCCTACTGTGCCAGTTTCCTGACAGGTAATTCTTCACATTTTTGAGAGGAGGATCTACGATAGCCATTATACGTATAAACGCACAACGAGTGGGTAATTTAAACACCAATTTGTGGAAACAATTACATTATGATCCACGTTGCGCACGGCCCGCTACACGCGTTGATTTGGCAGCGCCCTTTGTATTGCTTTTTCCTTTGGCTGGAATAGGGGCTTTACTACCTGTTGCAGCGTTGCCTTTCTTTTTGTCTTTATTCTTATTAGTATTAAACAGTGACATATATTAAAATTTAAATGGGTAAAGTTACAAAAGTCAGTCAATAGAATAAGGCCTTAGAAGTGTTCAATATAACGAATTACTCATTATAAACGTATGCCTCATTGCTTTACAGGCTGAATTTGGGAATCTTTTATAAAATTAAAAGTCACCCTGCAACAGATGACTTTTAATTTTTCATGGCTAAACCCGTTACTGACACTTAAAACTTGAAAACCGAATCTTCAGCGGGTTAACTTTTGCCGGTTCTGTACTTACTAACACTTGTTTTGCTATAATCATTTGTAATTCAAACAATAACACCCCAATGCCGATTAATATTCGGTAACACACTACAAATTTACAATAAATTTCTTAAAACATTCTTGACAACAGAATATTATTCAGAAATACCCTAATTTTACAGAAAATTCATCGGAATGGATGTTGTTTTAGATAATACCGATCTGCAAATCCTGGAGCGCATGCAGGCCAATGCCCGCATTTCAAATGCCGACCTGGCCCGCGAATTAAACATGGCGCCTTCGGCTGTGCTGGAACGGGTTAAAAAGCTGGAGCAGAAAAAGGTGATCCAGGGTTATTCTACCCAGATCAATCCGGCCTCCATACAGCAGAAATTACTGGCCTTTATTTTTATCCGCTCATCTGAAGGTTTTACCTGCAGCAGTAATACCGCCCAGGCGTTAGCGGCTATCCCTGAGGTACAGGAAGTGCATCATATTGCCGGTGAAGATTGTTATCTTATTAAGGTGCGCACAACCGACTCATCAACATTGATGCAGTTGATGCGTAACCAGCTGCAAAAGATCCCTAACATCGCAAGCACGAAAACAACCATCGTTCTGGAAACCGTGAAGGAGCAACAACAATTGGTGATTCCTAAAATTTAAATGTATGAGTGACGTAAAAAGAAACGCTTCTCCATTATTAGTTGTAATTGCTTTTGCAACTGTTTACCTGGTTTGGGGCTCAACGTATTTTTTTATCCAACGCGCTATTGCGCATATCCCGCCTTTTATCTTAGGCGCCATTCGCTTTTTAATTGCGGGTGGGTTATTACTTGGCTGGTGTGCAATTAAAGGCGAAAAATTATTTAACTGGGCCGATATAAAACCGGCGCTGATTAGTGGTTTGCTGATGTTGTTTGTTGGTAACGGCGCTGTTATCTGGGCCGAACAATCTCTTGCCAGTTCGCTGGTAGCGGTGCTGGTTTCGTCGGCGCCCATCTGGTTTGTGGTGTTGGATAAACCAAAGTGGAAGGAAAACCTTACCAGCAGCTCCACTATTTTAGGGCTGATCGTTGGTTTTATTGGTGTGATCCTGTTATTCAGCGAACAGGCATCAAAAGCTTTGGGCACAGGCAATGGCATCCAGGTTATAGGTTTGATCGTATTGATTATTGGCGCCATGGCCTGGGCCGGCGGTTCCCTATATTCCAAATACAATTCAAAATCTACTTCGGCAATGGTGAATACAGCCTGGCAAATGTTGGCGGCTGGTGTTGTTTTTGTGCCAAGTAGCTTTATAAACAATGAATGGAGCACTTTTCATTTCGCCTCAGTAACTACAGGTTCGTGGTTGTCGGTCCTCTACCTCATTACCATGGGTTCGCTGGCAGGTTTTAGTGCCTATGTATGGCTGTTACAGGTACGCCCGGCCACACAGGTAAGCACCTATGCCTATGTAAATCCCGTTGTAGCGGTTTTATTAGGGTTACTTTTTGCAGGAGAGCACATCACTTTTCTGCAAATTACCGGCTTGGCCGTGATCCTGCTGAGCGTACTGTTGATAAACCTCGCAAAATATCGAAGCGGAAAAAAGTCATTAGCGAATGATTCGTCTTCCTCTTCTATAAAAGATAATAAGGTAATTACACCCCGGCAAAAGGCCGTGATTTAACAGCCTTAAAAGTAATTGGGTTTTTAGGTTATAAATAAACCGGTCAGGGATGGCCGGTTTTATTTTTTGTACCGCCAGATCTAAAGATTTGTGTTAATTCCGGGTAGTAACTTCCTGTTGCTAATGGTTTATTGTACCTTGCCTTCACAAGGCACAAGGCACAAGCGAATACGAACCTGTAGCTTAAAACAAAAAACTAAGAACTTTTCCCCTCTACCGTTGAAAATAACAGGGCTTTATTATTACTTTTATTGCTGCACAAAATATTAGTTTTTTTAACATTTATTCCAGTATTGTACCTATAATCTCTGATCTATGAAAAAGGGAGTAAAAATCTTCTGGTGGGTCTTTTTTTGCGGATTGATCTGTGGCGTTTTGGTTATTGTTTCTGCCAGCGTTGGTTTATTAGGCAAAATGCCTTCCATTACAGAATTATCGAACCCAACGGCGCTCATCGCCAGCCAGGTGTATGCCGAAGATGGCAGCCTCATGGGTAAATACCTCATTGAAGACCGCATCGATGTAGAGTTTAAAGACATCAGCCCCCAGGTAATAAATGCGTTGGTGGCTACTGAAGACGAGCGTTTTTATTCCCACAACGGCATCGATGGCCGTTCACTCATGCGCTCCCTTTCCTCTTTTGGTACCAGAGGCGGCGCCAGTACCATTACCATGCAAACAGCGAAAAACCTGTTTACCGACGACTGGATTACCAGTAGTTTACCGGCTCGTCTTATTCAGAAAATAAAAGAAGGCATTATTGCGGTAAGGCTGGAACGTAATTTTTCAAAAGAAGAAATTATCACGCTTTATTTAAATACAGTTGCGTTTAGCGACAACGTATACGGTATCAGAAATGCCTCCAGCACCTTTTTTCAGAAAGAGCCGTCAGAGCTGAGCACTTC
>JAJKIL010000211.1 GCA_021154515.1 Niastella sp.
TAATCAAAGCATTATCACAAGATTATGACAACTTCATTACTTTATTCGGAACCTATTCGGAAAAAAACACTACACATATTGGGACATCTTTATTTTCGCAAATTCACTAAGCTCGTAATCCCGCCCCCTGGTACTGCCAGAACTAATGATCCATCCTTTTTGAGTCAAAAATTCCAGATCGTTACGTATAGTTCTGTCCGTTGTAGACAATTCAGTTGCAATATCAGCAACATCTATAAATTGATGGATCGCCAAATGGCGTAATATGGCTATTACTCTACTACCGCGTTTGTCATTGAGGTCAATTCAGACATCATATCTTTTAAAAGATCATATCGCAAAAATGTAACCGTAAAAAAGGAAGAGAATTCAAAGCTTGGTTCGGGCAAACCAACCCCTCTCATTCCATCCCGCATTCGCTGAATGCCAGTTCCAGCCTTTTCAATATACTTGCATCGATGTAATAACCCTGCTATTAAGGGATTTCTGGTAAAACTATGCTTACCAAAATTCTCAGGCCTTAACCCTTTGGAAAGTCCGCCGGGATTTGAAATTTCTACCCTGTTATCAAAAATTTCCACCACCACATTGGCACCACGCTCAAAATAATCCCTGTGAGCTACTGCATTGATAAGACCTTCACGCAATACTTCTTTAGGAATTTCGAGAATATCAGTTCTTCTTATGTCTTTGATGTGATAAGAAATGTTTAGATGTCTTTCCAGAAAAGCCATCGCCTGATCTATATTAGAAAGAAGATCATATTCTAAGATCTTCCTGTCAATAATATGTACCTTTTTATTTCCTTTAAATAGAACACAGGAGATCACAGCATGAGGTAGAATATGCACTGGGTCTTTTGCAAAAAGCAATACCACTTTGCTGTATCGTTTCCAATTCATGTAATGTCATCTCAGAGCAGTTTAAGCTTTGTGCTAAACCAGGCCATGTAACCGGAACATTAATCAGCTGTTTTTCAGAAATAAATATATTTTATATAAATAAAATAACAAGGGCGATCCTGAACATAAGCGTTTAAAAACGGGTCCAGTTCACCACTCCTTCTGCCAACTTTACTTTTATAGCTCGTTGTTGTTTTCCCTTTGCCTTCTGCCCTTTGCCCTTTGCCTTATTTTCTTACCTTCGCACCACCATGACGGAAAAGATTCTTATTCTCGATTTCGGCAGTCAGTATACTCAATTGATTGCCAGGGCCGTCCGGGAGGCCAACGTGTATTGCGAAATAATTCCCTATCACAAAAAAGTTGAATTTGATCCTTCACTGAAAGGTATAATCCTGTCGGGTTCGCCTTTTTCCGTGAACGACGTCAATGCCCCGGAAGTAGATGTAAAAGCCCTCAACCAGCAACTGCCCGTATTAGGGGTTTGCTATGGCGCCCAGTTAACGGCCAAACAATTTGGCGGACAGGTAGCCAAAAGTAACAAACGCGAATACGGTCGTGCCCTTATGCACAAACAAACCGACGACGTGTTGCTGAAAGATGTTATGGAGAAATCGCAGGTTTGGATGAGCCATAGCGACTCCGTACTGCAATTGCCTGCCGGGTTCAACGTGCTGGCCACTACCGATGGCATTCCCTTCGCCGCCTTTAAAAAGAACAGCGATACCAATCCCCTGTACTGTGTACAATTCCACCCCGAAGTGTACCATTCTACAGAAGGGAAAAAAATGATCAAGAACTTCCTCGTAAATATCTGCGGAGTTAAGCAGGACTGGACGCCCGCTCACTTTATCACTGATACGGTAAACGACCTGAAAAAACAGATCGGCGATCGTAAAGTGATCATGGCACTGAGCGGTGGGGTCGACTCTACCGTGGCCGCAACATTGATCCATAAAGCCATTGGCAAAAACCTGTACGGCATTTTTGTAGACAACGGCGTGTTGCGCAAAAATGAATTTGAGCAGGTACTCGAAACCTATAAAACCATTGGCCTGAACGTAAAAGGCGTAAATGTCAAACAGCTATTTTACGATGAGCTGAAGGGTAAAGTAGACCCCGAAGCCAAGCGTAAAACCATCGGCCGTCTGTTTATTGAAGTATTTCAGCAGGAAGCAAAAGCCTTTGAAGGCGTTGAGCTGTTGGGCCAGGGTACCATTTACCCCGATGTGATCGAAAGCGTATCGGTGCATGGCCCCTCGGTAACCATCAAATCGCACCACAATGTGGGTGGTTTACCCGATATTATGCACCTGGAACTGGTAGAACCCCTGCGGTTCCTGTTTAAAGATGAAGTACGCCGTGTGGGTGCAGAACTGGGAATCCCCAGCGATTTGTTAAATCGTCACCCCTTCCCCGGTCCCGGTTTGGCCATCCGCATCCTGGGTGAAATTACGCCTGACAAAGTGGAGTTATTACAGGAGGCCGACCACCGCTATATACAAGGATTGAAAGAACATAAATTATATGACCAGGTATGGCAGGCAGGCGCCATCTTACTACCGGTTAAGAGCGTGGGAGTTATGGGTGATGAAAGAACGTATGAATTCACCGTAGCTTTACGTGCGGTAACTTCGGTTGATGGCATGACCGCCGACTGGGCTCACCTTCCTTATGAATTTCTGGCACATATTTCGACTGATATCATCAACAATGTAAGAGGTATCAACCGGGTAGTGTACGACATCAGCAGTAAACCACCTGCAACGATAGAATGGGAGTAAACGTCTTTTTGAAGAGTTACCCCGCCTGCGCGGGGTAACCTTTAATTACGTGAGGTATGAATAACAATAGAACAACTCAACACTTAGTCAATAAAGAATTCCCTATGACGAAAAAATGGTTCGTATTATTATTTTCATGCCTTGCCATGGCCTGGGTAGCGCCAGTATCAGCACAAGTAACACCAGCACCAACTGGTACAACACAACCGGCACAACCCATGCAACCTGTGCTAACACAGCAAACAGATTCCGGCCGCCAGCAAATTGCCATCTTTACACCATTGTTCCTTGACTCGGCCTTTGATGTCACCGGCAATTACCGGTACGATGCCAAAACTTTTCCCAAACAATCCAGTGCAGGTTTGGAATTTTGGGAAGGTGCTGAACTGGCCATCGATTCATTACAGAAAGAAGGTATTAAACTGGATATTCATGTATATGATATCAAAGCGCCACAACCACAAATGGATTCCCTGCTGATCAGTGAAGAATTCAAATCAACGGATCTCATCATAGCACAGGTTACCTCAGCTAATGAAGTTGCAAAACTGGCCACTGTAGCCGCCACATTAGACATTCCTTTTATCAATGCTAATTATCCCAGTGATGCAGCCATTCAGAATAACCCGCATTACGTTATTCTGAACCCTACCCTGCTTACTCACTGCATTGGCCTTTACCGTTTTCTCCAAAAGAATTATTCTTTATCAGATATTATCGTATTCAGAAAGAAAGGGGCAACCGAAGACCGGATAAGAAGTTATTTTACGGAGTTTGAAAAAACGACTGCCGTAAAATTGAAGTTGAAGTATGTAACCCTCGAAGATAATTTCACCCAGGATAAACTGCAGCCCTATCTCAACAGCGATAATAAAACCATTTGCGTGGCAGGAAGCCTGGACGCCAACTTCGCCCAAACACTTTGTTCGCAGCTGGCGTTATCGAGCGATGCCAGTAACCCCAATGTGGTAATCGGTATGCCTACTTGGGACCAGATCGATTTTGAAAAATCGCAATACAAGAACCTCGAAATAGTGTACGGCACTCCGTTCTACGTAAACCCTGCCAACAAACTGGCCACCACTGTGCAGGAGAATTTTAAGAATGAATTCTATGCACGTCCGTCGGATATGGTTTTCCGTGGTTTTGAAAGCCTCTATCACTTTGGACATTTATTAATACTGAATGGGAAGAACCTGGGTTCGAGCCTGAGCGATAAAAAATACATGCTCTTTGGCGAATTCGATATTCAGCCGGTGATCAACAGAGCCACCATGACGCTTGACTATTTTGAAAATAAGAAATTATACTTTGTAAAGAAAGTAGATGGAGTAGTAAAGACAGTTTATTAGTTACCGGGTACCAGTCACCGGGTCAAAAAAGCCGTATCATGGTTGTAAACCGTGGCACGGCTTTTTTGTGTAACATAGGTGCTCCCTGGCTGCGAAGACGGGTAACCGGAAACCGGTAACTGGTAACCGGCCCCTGTAACTTAACATGTAACAGACTATTCATGCCACTGATCTCATTTACAGACAAAGGCTTGTATTGCGAAGCGGGACAATTTTATATTGACCCCTGGCAACCGGTTGATAAAGCCGTAATCACCCATGCCCATAGCGATCATGCCCGGCCCGGCAGCCAGTCTTACTTATGCCACCGGGAAACCCTGCCCTTGTTAAAATTGCGGCTGGGCCCTTATAATTACCAAATAGTTGAATGGAATGAAAAGATCTACCTGAATGAAGTAATGGTATCGCTTAATCCTGCGGGGCATATCATCGGTTCTTCCCAGGTTCGCATTGAGCACAAAGGCGAAGTGTGGGTAGTAAGCGGTGATTATAAAACGGAGCCCGATGGCATCAGCGGCGATTTTGAACCCATCCCCTGTCAAACGTTTATTTCGGAATCCACATTCGGGTTACCCATCTACAACTGGAAACCGCAACACGAAATCTATCACGATATCCAGAACTGGGTGCGCAGTAATGAAGTAGCCGGCAAAACCTCCGTGTTGATCGGGTACAGCCTGGGAAAAGCACAACGGATATTACACGCATTGGAAGAAGTAACCGGCAATATTTATGTACATGGCGCCATCTGGAACGTTCATGAAACCCTGGTGCAGGCAGGTCATAAATTACCTGCCGTACAACGCATTACGCCCGATACGCCTAAGGAGGCCTTCAAGGGCAGTGTGGTGATTGCACCGCCTTCAGCAGACGGCAGTGCGTGGATGCGCCGTTTTGCTAACCATAGTACGGGCATCTGCAGCGGCTGGATGCAGGTTCGCGGCAACCAGCGACGCAGAAATGCCGATGCAGGTTTTGCACTCAGCGATCATGCCGATTGGCAGGGCCTGTTACAGGCAGTAAAAGCCACCGGTGCACAAAAAGTATACATCACGCATGGCTTTCAATCTGTCTTTAGTCGTTACCTGAATGAAATAGGCATCGATGCATCAGAAGTAAAAACGGAATTTGGAACGGAAGATGAAGAAACCTCATCCCCCGATCCCCTAAAGGGGGAGGAACCAATCTACTAAAAGAAAAATGTCAGAAAATATTCACCATACTAATCCCAATAGCTCACCGCCGAATGGCGGAATCGATAATAGCTCCCCCTTTAGGAGGCAGGGGGGTGGGATGGAGGGATTCGCCTCTCTCCTATTCACGCTTGGCACCAGCACCAAAACAAATGATAAGCTACACGCCTTATCAACCTATTTTGCGCATGCCGACGAAAAGGATAAGGTGTGGGTGATTGCCCTGTTCAGCGGTCGCCGGCCACGCCGCACCGTTAGTGGCACCCAGCTGGCAGTATGGTGTTGTGAATTAGTTGATCTGCCCATCTGGCTCTTCCAGGAATGCTATCATACCGTAGGCGATCTCTCGGAAACAATTGCTTTATTGATCCCCGAGAAAAATGATTCTTACACCCCCTCTATTGGAGGGGGTCCGGGGGCCACCCACCCACTCCATTACTACGTTGAACAATTCCAGCAACTCGAAAAAGCCACCGAATCCGAAAAGAAAGCATTTATTCTGCAGTCATGGCTGGAACTAAGCAGCCGCGAACGGTTTGTATTCAACAAATTACTGTCAGGCACTTTCAGGGTGGGCGTATCGCAAAAATTAATGGTGAACGCACTGGCCCGAACCGTTCAACTGGAACCGAGCGTTATTGCCCATCGCATCAGCGGTAACTGGGACCCCGCCACCACTGCCTTTGAACAGTTGTTAAGCGAGCAGTCAACCCAAACAGATCATTCAAAACCCTATCCTTTCTACCTCGCCTATGCGTTGGAAGGCCCCTTACAGGATCTGGGCGAACCGGCAGACTGGCAGGCCGAATGGAAATGGGATGGCATCCGCGGACAAATAATAAAACGCAACGACCAGTTGTTTGTATGGAGCCGCGGCGAAGACCTTATCACCGACAAGTTTCCGGAATACACTATTCTGCAAAGCAAACTGGAAAACGGCACTGTCATTGACGGTGAAATATTGCCCTACAAAGATGGGCAGGTACTCAACTTTAACGTACTGCAAACCCGCATTGGCAGAAAGAACATTACAAAAAAGAATTTACAGGAAGCACCTGTTGGATTATTTGCCTATGACCTGCTTGAACTAAATGGCGAAGATATCCGGCATTGGGCACTAGCCGAGCGGCGGGCTGCTTTGGAAACACTGGTCAATTCACTGCAACTGCCCTGGCTGCAACTATCCCCTATTGTTACCTTCAGCAATTGGGAAGAACTGACCACTATTCGCGAACAAAGCCGCAACCTCAACAGTGAAGGGTTGATGTTAAAACGCAGCGCATCTGCCTACCAGGTAGGCCGCAAGCGGGGCGACTGGTGGAAATGGAAAATTGACCCGCTCACCATCGATGCGGTAATGGTATATGCACAAAAAGGAACCGGCCGCCGCAGCAACCTGTACACCGATTATACCTTCGCAGTAAAAGATGGCGACAAACTGGTTCCGTTTACCAAAGCTTATTCCGGATTGACCGATAAAGAATTCGCCCAGGTAGATTCCTTTGTAAAAAAGAACTCCCTCGAAAAATTTGGACCGGTTCGCACCGTTAAACCCGAACTGGTTTTTGAAATAGCCTTTGAAGGAATAGCTGCCAGCAACCGTCACAAATCGGGCGTAGCCCTTCGCTTTCCCCGCATCAGCCGTTGGAGGACAGATAAACTACCTAACGATATCAATACTTTAGAAGACCTGAAGCGAATGTTGGAGCTATATGGGAAATAAGAAACAGTTACAGGTTTCAAGTTTCAGGTTTCAGGTTCCGAGTTCAGTGTTGCCGCGTCGCGGTCTTTGCCCTCTGCCCTCTGCCTTGCCTTTCCACTGTCTACTGCCTTTTAAAATACTTATAACTTCCTACTTACCGCATCTGTCGTAACTTAGGGGAATGAAAAAATGGATGGTGCTCAGTCTCATTATGATCAGTGGCGTAGCCTTTACCGGTGTGTTAATCAGCGAATATGAACCCGTTCCTATTCCGCCCAGCACACAACGCACCGGGGGCGATGTGCAGAAAGGATATGAGTATCTGACTACCGGCGAGTACGTAAAAGGGGGTATCCCTTTCAAGACCTGGTTGATGGGGATGGGCAAAAGCAAAACCAATTACCTGCAGCGTACCGGCAATAATGCCGAGATCTCTCACGAATATAATACGGTTACAGCGGCCAATGGCGAAGTACTGGTAGCGCCCAATTGCATGCAATGTCATGCACAGGTGTTCGATGGTAAACTGGTAATGGGTTTGGGTAATACCTTTATAGATTTCACCCGTAATGAAAAGCTGAATGTAAAAAACCTGAAAGCAGTGGAGAGTCTGCTGAAACTAACCTCTGCCAGCAGATATAGAGCAGCCAAACCGTTTCTGGATGTAGCCGAGGCCATCTCTCCCTATCTCATCGTTAATACCCGTGGCGTAAATGCCGCCGATCGCCTGGCAGCCGTACTGGTTGCACACCGCGATCCGGTAACATTTAAATGGAACCCCGACGTACAGCTGGATATTCCCGAAACCGTTATTCCGTCTGATGTACCACCATGGTGGTTGCTGAAGAAAAAGAATGCGATGTTCTACAATGGATTTGGCCGTGGCGATTTTGGCCGTTTCCTGATGGCCTCCAACCTGCTTACTGTAAATGATACGGCAGAGTCGGCGGAAGTTGATTCACACATGCCCGATCTGCTGGCTTATATTTATTCATTGGAGCCGCCCAAATATCCCGGCACTATCGATAAAACACTGGCCGGTGATGGCGAAAAGATCTTTAATAAAAAATGTGGTGGCTGTCACGGTTCCTATGGCGCTACTGAAAAATACCCCAACCTGTTGATCCCCGAGCCGGTTATTCAAACTGATTCCCTGTTGTACAAAAGCAATTATTCCGCTTCACAGTTTGTTGACTGGTTCAATAAAAGCTGGTTCACCACAGGCGATCATCCGGCGCGGCTGGAACCATTTATGGGATACATTGCGCCCCCGCTCGATGGCATTTGGGTTACAGCACCCTACCTGCATAACGGTTCTGTGCCAACGTTAGAGGCCTTGCTTAACAGCGATCTTCGCCCCAGATACTGGAGCCGCGATTTTGACAACCCGGAATACGACTATGAAAAAATA
>JAJKIL010000212.1 GCA_021154515.1 Niastella sp.
TGTTTTATAATGAATGTACTGTCGTTGAACCAGCTGCTAACGGCTGCATTCTTCCAAAGTTTAGTGCTGTCTTTTTTATAAGCGTATGGCGGCACTTTGAAATGCATGACCAGTATTTTTTCCCCAATGGTATCGTTGCCTATGAGGCGGGTGCCAAAGGTGGGAAGGTTGTAATCATCCAGGTCATCATCAGCAGCGCCATTCGATAACTGCAACAGTTCTTCCATGCCGGCTGATCCGTCTTTTTTGTCGGGGTTTGAATAGACCGGGGAGGTAACGGTTACATGCAGGGTGGTATCGGTATGTGGAGCAGGTGCCGGGTAAATATAGGGGGTAATGGAAAATGATTGCAGGAAATGCTGGGTATTGGGGTTGTCGGTTTTGTAACTGGCAATAACGGCATAATACACGGGCCCCTGGATCACATATTTTACGCTGCTGAAGCTGCCGTCTTTGTGTTTGAATTTACTTTCCAGGGCGGGATAGCCGTTTACAGTTGTAAAATGATGGCTGAGTTGTTTGTCGATAAAATCAGAATAGCCATAGCTTTCATCCATCAGGTTCAAATCAAAACTGTCTTCTTCAATAAATGAATAATTGTGCAGGTTGGCTTTCATAATGAGGTAACTGTTGCCGCTTGCTGCATCATAAGCCGCGTATTCCAGCCTGTCTGTACCAAAGCTATTGTCTTTTAACAGGGCGGGCGTGTGGGGCATTTGTACACTGAAACCGCCGGTGGATGGTTGCCAGGTTTGCCAGCCGGTGGAGGTGTATTCCTTCAGGTGTATAGAACCAAAGAATTCCTGGGCTTCATTGCCGCTGACCACATATTCGCCATTGCCGCTCATTTTAAACAGAACGACCTCAAAGGGAGTAACGAAGATCTGATAATGCTGATTGTCGCCCCGGCGGGTGCGATTGATGACATCGAGCCCCTTGTAGCCGTTTTTAGTAATGGGCGTTTTCTTTATGATCTTGCCGGGAATGTTTTCATAGAGAAGGCTGTCCACTTTTTTAAGCACCATGTCACTACCATGCTCCCACGAAAGGCTGTTGGTTTTTATGCGGGTAACCATATAATAGGCGCCGTTCACCATGTCGGCATACTGAACAACATCCAGTCCGTTCCAGTCGGTAAAGCGATAGAACTTTTTGCCGGGGATGGAAACGGTGTAAAACCCATCGTCGCACGTTTGGGTGGTGAAGGGGGAGTTGATCCTGATCCTGTCGACGGTTTCTTTTTGCAGGCTGTTGCGATCGTCCATGCGAACGGGACGCATGGTATAGCCTTTTTGTCGCAATAATTCAATTACGCCGCGTTTGCCTGGTAAATGGGCGGCGCCCACGCCTACAAACAACGACATTTTTTGGATGATGGAATCAATGGAGTTGGCTTGTATTTCGTTGCGTTTGTATAAGAATTTTTCCTGGAAGGCATCGGAGAAAACGGTGAGGCTTTCCAGCGAGTCGAGGAGGTCAAGATCGCCCTTGCGGTAGGCGTCTTCAACTTTTTTAGGATTGGTCATCATGCCTTCATAGTCATAACTTCTTCTTTTTTTGTTCTGATCGCGCAGCATGGCTTTGTAAGCTTCCATCACCAGCTTTTCGCTTTCCTGAAAGTTTTCTACGCCGCTTACCCGTTTGCCCAGTTTTTTACCGGTTTGAAAAATGTACATGTCGAGGAAGGTGTCTTCCTCAAAATCCTCGGACCTTTGGCCATCCGTTCGATACAGCATACCGTTTATCATGGAGGGCTCTACGGCCAGAGCGGCTTTTATGGATTCTTCGTACCGGTCTATGGCAAAGGTGGTTATGCGCATATGGTCTGTTGGCCATTCCCAGCGGTTGGCGGCGTACAGGTTTGCCAGACTGGCGCCTCCGCGGCGATTACTGCCACGGAAAAAAACGGATTGGCTGTAATCGTCCTGCCAGCTTTCGGGATTGGTTTCCAGCGCCACTACATCGGCGCTTTTGATGGCGGTGTAGAACGAATCCCCCAGGTGAAAGGCCAGTTTATCGCTTACATGCATGGTGCCAAACAGATACGATGGCTTTTTAAGACCATTACCACTGATCTCCCACAACAGGCTGGGATATTTTTTGGGGCCTGGTTTGGGAACAACCGGAGTTGGATGAGGTGGCAGGGGCGCAATTTTGGGATTATGGGCAGGCTGTTGCGCCATGGATGGCAAAAAAATAGCCAACAACAGGACGGGCAGCAAAGAGATAGGTTTTCTCATACTCGTTCAATAATTAAATGACCGGTGACTGTTTTGAAAATGCCGGGCGTTACTGGTATTTTAAAGGCGCGAACAATTGAGGTAATAGTTGTGGTACTTCTTCTCCCTAAATTTCGTAATAATATGCCAAATGTTAGCAGAGAATACACCAATGGAAGTTGTTAAATTAGACGGGGCCTGTCATATGACCGATTTTTAAATTTGGGTTCGGGTTCTTTTTTAATTACCTTTGCCGGCTCGAATTTGAGCCTTACATGATGTCAAACCTGGTGCCGTAAGACCTCGTTTGTCGGAATTAGCCCCCGATGTACCCTGTTCTTACTCCCTCCATGTTCGTTATCATGTGGCTTTATTATAACAGTCAAAATAACACATGAAACTTTCACAGTTCCGGTTCGATTTACCACTTAACCTTATTGCCCAACACCCTACAAAGAAGCGTGAAGATGCCCGTTTAATGGTTGTGCGTCGCAGCACTGGCCAGATTGAGAATAAACACTTCCGCGACATCATGGATTATTTTGATGACAAGGACGTGTTCGTAGTGAATAATACCAAGGTGTTCCCAGCCCGGATGTATGGAAGAAAAGAGAAAACGGGGGCAAAAATTGAGGTGTTCCTGTTGCGTGAATTAAATAAACCAAACCGGCTGTGGGATGTAATTGTGGACCCTGCCCGTAAAATTCGCGTTGGTAATAAATTATATTTTGGCGAGAATGATGAGCTGATCGCTGAAGTAATTGATAATACCACCTCACGTGGAAGAACCATCCGCTTTTTGTGGGATGGTACCGATGAAGAGTTCCGCAATATGCTGGAATTCCTGGGCGAAACTCCGTTGCCCAAATACATCAAACGCAAACCTGAGGCTGAGGATAAAGAGCGCTATCAAACCGTATATGCAAAGCATGAAGGAGCTGTGGCAGCGCCTACTGCGGGTTTACACTTCAGTATTGAGCTTATAAAAAGACTGGAAATTAAGGGTATTCGCTTTGCCGAGGTAACCCTGCATACCGGTTTAGGCACCTTCCGCCCCATAGAAGTGGAAGACCTCAGCAAACACAAGATGGATGCCGAGTACTACAAGATCGATGACCTTTCCTGTAAAGTAGTGAATAAGGCTATCGAGGGCAAACACCGCATTTGTTCGGTAGGTACTACCACCATGCGTGCAATTGAAAGCTCTTACACTGCTGAAAAGCTGTTGAAACCGTCTGAGGGCTGGACAAACATTTTCATTCACCCGCCCTACCAGTTCAACATTGCCGATTCACTGGTAACCAACCTGCACCTGCCTAAAACCAGCTTGCTGATAATGGTATGCGCTTTTGCCGGTTACGACCTGGCTATGGAAGCGTACAGAAAAGCCATCAAGGATAAATACCGTTTCTTCAGCTATGGAGATGCGATGTTGGTTATCTAAGCCGGCAGAAGGCAGACGGCAGAAGGCAGAGATGGACTCGCGAACTTTGAGTAATCAATATAAATAGTACAAGCCGGCAACCTGGTAAAGGTTGCCGGCTTTTTTTATAAGTTATGGATACAGTGGCTGTATTTCTTTCTGCCGTCTGCCTGCTCTCTTTCAACGTTTAAATTTAAAGGTATACGTACGGCTACCATTATAGATAAAAGCCTTGAAACGATCGGTGCCGGTGAACTGCATGTCGTCAAAATACTCCGAGATCACATGCTGTGTTTGAGCATCTACAACAGTAATAAAAAGGCTTTGTTGTTTTTCATCGCCCTGGTAGTCGCGTCTGATGTCCCAGCTGCCAAAGTACACGTCGCCATTGTTACTGGTATAAGTGAGGTCTCCATTTGAATCAAATGCAAAACGGCCGCTTGTAAAGGCAGGGGAATAACTGCTGCCAATGCCGAAATTGTTTACATCATATAACTCCCAGGTACCACCGGGAAGGCGCTTTTCGTATCTTTTCAAAAAGTCCTTGCTGCAGCCGGCGAGGAGGAAAAGTATAATGGGGATGAATGTAAAGTAGAGCTTTTTCATATTTCAAGGTTTTGATGTTAGCGTTTCTCCTGGTATAGAAATATGTTTTCATAGAAGCTGGAATATACATAGGCTTTGAAATGACGGTCATCGAGAAACTCGATATGATCGTAATATTCGGATTTCCCATCCTGTGTTGTCGGGTTTGTTACCTTAATGAAAAGACTGTGTTTCTCTGTGTCATCATGATAATAGTGTTCCCATGTACCTGTATATACTTGTCCGCTTGTATCGATGTACTCGACGCGGCCACCCCTTCTGAAGGAAAGCGTGCCTTCAAAGTATCCTGACAAATTGGTGTAGTAGGGGCTTTGGTAGTCGTATAATTCCCAGTTTCTGCTGGTTAACAGGTTTTCAATGGGAGGAGGGAGTTTGTCTTTTTTACAGGCTGAGAGTAATAATAGGAAAGGAAGGAAAGTAAGGTAAATTTTTTTCATATTTGACAGGCTTTTGATTCACTAACAAAGTTGGTTGTATTGTTGCCCAAAGCGAATAGCCCGAATGGCCATTTAACTTAATATTCAGCCAATTCTGCGTGCTGGAAGGGAATTTGCAGCCCGGGGAAAGAATGGCTGGCAATTCTAGAATCAAAAAAGTAAATTTGATTATAAGTAGCCATGTATGAAAAAACTACTCTCGCTTTCTGTAACCTTAATTTGCTTTGCCTTGATCACTTGCGCCCAAACCGTTATGCCGCTGTACCCCGATTCGGTCCCCAATTCAAAACCGGTACCCGATGAAGAAAAGGCGGATACGGGCACCTCGGGCAGGATCATGATCAGCAAGATCAGCCGGCCCACCCTCACCGTATACCTGCCCCCGAAAGAAAAAGCCAATGGCGCCGCCGTAATTGTAATACCCGGCGGTGGTTACCGGGCGGTGGCTGCGGTGCATGAAGGAAGCGAGGTGGCCAAACGATTTAACGATATGGGTGTAACTGCCTTTGTGTTGAAATACCGGTTACCCAGCGATGAAACTATGGTGAATAAGGAAATAGGGCCCGTACAGGATGCGCAACGGGCTATTCAACTGGTGCGTGAGCGGGCGAAAGAGTGGGGGATAGATAAGAACCGTGTTGGCATTATTGGATTTTCTGCAGGCGGACACCTGGCTTCTACCGCCGGTACGCATTTTAATCACGCGTACATCGATGCCGGTAAGAAAGCCAACCTGCGTCCTGATTTTATGATACTGGTGTATCCCGTTATCAGTTTTGCCGACAGCATTTGCCATATGGGATCGCGGGACAATTTAATAGGGAAAGACCCTTCGCCCGAAAAGAAGAAAGAATACTCCAACGAATTGCAGGTAACTAAAAAAACTCCGCCTACCTACCTGGTGCATGCCGAGGACGACAGCACGGTAAAAGTGCAGAATATGTTGTTGTTTGCTACCGCCCTGCAAAAGAACAAAGTGCCGTTTGATTTTTACCTGTACGAAAAAGGCGGTCATGGGTTTGGGTTAATCAATAAAACCAGTGAGGTGAAGTGGATGGACCTGGTGCAGGAGTGGATGACGAAAGGTGGATGGTTGAAGTAGGTTGCAGGTTGACCAGTTGAAAAGTTGATTAGTTAACGAGTTGACAAGTTAGTAAGTTCGTAAGTTATTGTGTTCTCAATAATTTAAAAGCCTGTATTATCTTGCATAATACAGGCTTTATTATTTAGTAGTGACTGCGCGAAATTCACGAGCTATTCACCATTCACGATTGACGATTCACGTTGGACTTACTCCAACCCAAACAACCCTTTGTTCAACAACTGCAGGGTTTGTGTTTTGTAAGAAGAAGGAACCAGCATAGATACGTTGTGCTTGCTGCCGCCATAGCTTACCATCCGCACGGGAATGGGGGTTAAGGCCTCGAACAGTTTGCTCAGGATATCCTTGGTTTGTGCAATTTCATTACCTACTACAGAAATGATGGTGTGGTCGTTCTCCACGCTGATGGTGCCAAATGGCTCCAGTTCTTTTACGATAGAAGTTAAATTACCACCATTGTCGATAGTTACCGATACAGCTACTTCAGAAGTAGTTATCATATCGATAGAAGTGCGGTATTTTTCAAACACTTCAAATATCTTTCTCAGGAAGCCATAAGCCAGCAGCATACGGCTACTCTTGATGTTGATAGTGATGATGCCATCTTTTGCGGCAACGGCTTTCACCCCTACGGAACCAGCTTCCTGGGTAATGGTTGTACCCAGCGCTTCAGGCGCCATCGTGTTCAGCAGTTTTACCGGCACCTTCTGTTGTTGGGCAGGCCAGATACAGGTAGGGTGTAAGATCTTGGCGCCGAAGTAAGCCAGCTCGGCTGCTTCTTCAAAGCTCAGTTGTTCAACCGGTACTGTTTTTTTAACGATACGGGGATCGTTGTTGTGCATCCCGTCGATGTCGGTCCAGATCTCACAAACAGAAGCATTCGCTGCAGCGGCTATCAGTGAAGCCGTGTAGTCGCTGCCACCGCGTTTCAGGTTATCAACCTCGCCACGAGAATTGCGGCAGATATATCCCTGGGTGATAAATAATTTTTTATCGCTGTTCTGTTGCAGAATGCGGTTCAGTTTTACCTTGATGGTGCTCAGCTGCGGTTCATCCTGTGCATCGATGGTCATGAACTCCAATGCCGGCAACAACATGTGGTCGATACCTTTTTCCTCGAGGTATACGCTGAATAATTTGGTTGACAGTAATTCACCTTGAGCCAGGATGTCCTTGCTCAGGGCTTCACTGAAAGATATCTTCAGAATGATGTTCAGAAATTCGAAGTGCTCAGCTACAATGCTCTTTGCCTTGGCGTACAGCTTGTCCGTCTTCACCAGTTCCTTTATAAACGACTGGTAGTGTGCTTCCAATGTATCGATCAATTGCTTGGCCTGCTCGCGGTTTCCGGAGGCCATCGCTTCGCCAATGGCTACTAAGGAATTGGTGGTGCCGCTTAATGCGCTCAACACTACAATTCTTGGCTCGCTGACGTCTTTGGTGATCAGTTGCGCTACCTGGTGCATCCGCTCGGGTTTGCCTACAGAGGTACCGCCAAACTTCATGATTTTCATCTGAGATATATTATTTAGGGCTGCAAAGATAAGGTACAGTAGGTTACCAGTTACCGGTTTCCGGTTACCAGTCACCAGTTTCCGGTCACCGGTCCTGAACTTTCAGCTCTCTGACTATTAATCGAACATCCTGCATTGGATTTCTGGTAACCGGTAACCGGCGACCGGCAACCTGCAACTTCCTAAAGTGTAATGCCAAACCTTTCTCTAAGGGTCGCTAAATCAGCCGCAACCACATCAAGTATAGGAA
>JAJKIL010000213.1 GCA_021154515.1 Niastella sp.
GTGAAAGGACTCGCGACAGGGAAATATTCCTCACTGTTTTCATCTCTCATTTGTTTCATCTTTTCCTCCTTTATCAACTGTATCAACCTTTTCAACCCTATCAACCCTCTACTTTATTTCCCTAAGCTTCTTCTTTCTTATTAACTTGTCAACTTGTTAACTTGTCAACTCGTCAACTGATCAACTGGTCAACCTGCTCCCGGTTAAACTATAGCCTTTTTACAAAAAAATTGCAAATTCAAAAAAAACTCTACCTTTACCCCACTTTAGGGGTGTCCATACATCGGACTGAGATAATACCCTTTGAACCTGATGCAGTTCGTACTGCCGAAGGGAAAAGTGAAAGTCTTCTTTTATTTTCATTTCTTTCATTTCTCTTTTGCTGCATGTTCATTCCCTGAAGTGATAAAAAAACGTAGGTATGAACATTCTTATCAATCAACAATCCAGGGATATTCCTGACCAATGTTCGTTGGAGCAATTACTCATCCAGGTATTAGGCATACCGGTAGCCGGTTTGGCTGTAGCGGTTCATGAAACCGTTATTCCCAGCACCGATTGGCCGGCTTATATTTTACAGCCAGCTGATAAAGTCATGCTGATCCGGGCTACACAGGGAGGGTAGCCGGTTACCAGTTACCGGTTACCCCTATCGCGGCAATTAGCGCGCACCAGTATTGCCGATTCATTCGCCAGCTGGCTGACCGATTGCCGACTTTCGATTCACGAATTCACCATTCACCAAAAAATATTATAATGAAGAAGGAAGCTATTCCAAGTCAACAAAAAATAACTACAGAGCCTTTTCCGGGATCGAAAAAGATATATGTAAAAGGACAACTGCATAAAGATGTAGCGGTTGCCATGCGTGAGATCTCACTCACCGACACCCAACTTCATGGTAAAAAAGGCGCTACCGAAAAGAACGCTTCTGTTACTGTATATGATACCAGCGGGCCGTATACCGATCCAAATCTAATCATCGATGTAAAGAAGGGCTTGTCGCCCCTGCGTGAAAAATGGATCATCGATCGCCAGGATACCGAACAATTGCAACAGGTATCTTCTTCGTATGGTCTTGATCGATTGAATAATGAAAAGCTGGATGCCTTCCGCTTTGAACACCTGAGAAAACCGCGGCGCGCCAAAAGCGGCTATAACGTCAGCCAATTGCATTATGCCCGTAAAGGTATTATCACGCCGGAGATGGAATACATCGCCATTCGCGAGAACCAGCGGTTCGATCAGTTAAAAGAACAACTGAATGGCACCTATGCCATGCTGGCGCAGCAACATACGGGGCATAGCTTTGGCGCCAATACCCCAAAAAGTTATATCACCCCGGAATTTGTTCGGGATGAAATCGCAGCCGGTCGCGCCATTATTCCCAGCAATATCAATCACCCTGAAAGTGAACCCATGATCATCGGGCGCAATTTCCTGGTGAAGATCAATGCCAATATCGGTAACTCGGCAGTAACCTCCAGCATTGAAGAAGAAGTGGAGAAAGCCGTATGGGCCTGTCGCTGGGGCGCCGATACCATCATGGACCTATCAACCGGTAAAAATATTCATGAAACGCGGGAGTGGATCATTCGTAACTCACCCGTACCCATTGGTACCGTGCCTATTTACCAGGCTTTGGAAAAAGTAAATGGAAAAGCCGAAGAACTGACCTGGGAACTGTTTCGGGATACCCTGATAGAGCAGGCGGAGCAGGGCGTTGATTATTTCACCATACATGCAGGTGTGCTGTTGCGTTATATTCCATTAACCGCCAAACGCATTACGGGGATTGTATCCCGCGGTGGCAGCATCATGGCCAAATGGTGTCTGGCGCATCACAAAGAAAGTTTTCTGTATACCCATTTTGAAGAGATCTGCGATATCATGAAAGCATATGATGTGGCATTCTCCCTGGGCGATGGATTGCGTCCCGGAAGTTTGGCCGATGCCAATGATGCTGCGCAATTTGCTGAGTTGGAAACATTGGGTGAGCTTACGGACATTGCCTGGAAGCATGATGTGCAAACCATGATCGAAGGACCGGGTCACGTGCCCATGCACATGATCAAGGAGAATATGGATAAACAACTGAAGCATTGTAAAGAAGCGCCTTTTTATACCCTCGGGCCGTTGACCACTGATATTGCGCCCGGCTACGATCATATCACTTCTGCCATTGGCGCAGCCATGATCGGTTGGTTTGGTACCGCCATGCTATGTTATGTAACGCCCAAAGAACACCTGGGTTTACCCAACAAAAAAGATGTAAAGGATGGCGTGATCACCTATAAGATCGCAGCCCATGCAGCCGATCTGGCGAAGGGACATCCCGGCGCGCAATACCGCGATAATGCATTGAGCAAAGCGCGTTTTGAATTCCGTTGGGAAGATCAGTTCAACCTTTCTCTCGATCCTGATACGGCTCGCGAGTTTCATGATGAAACCCTGCCGGCCGATGGCGCTAAAGTGGCGCATTTCTGTTCCATGTGTGGACCGAACTTCTGCTCCATGAAAATTACGCAGGATGTTCGCGAGTATGCAGCCGAAAATAATTTGCAGGATGGGGATGCCATACAGAAGGGGATGGAGGAGAAGTCGAAAGAATTTGCAGAGAAAGGAAGTCAATTGTACCTGTAATGTTTAAGCTGGTTGTTATATCAAGTGCTACTGCAGTGCCAGACGAAGCGGCCATCATTCAGCAATTATTTGCCGAAGGGTTGGACGTGTTTCATTTGCGCAAGCCGGAAGCTGATGAACAAGCGGTGCGGCAATTGATAGAAGCCATTCCGGCTGAATATCATAACCGGATTGCCTTACACGGCTTCTTTCATTTGATGTCGGCATATAACATCCATCGCTGGCATTACAGGGAAGAAAACAGGCAGTCAACATCTAAAGAAGAGATGACGCAATTGAAAAACAAAGGCTACACGTTAAGCACTTCGGTGCATGACCTGCCAACATTACAAAGGTTGACATCGCTTTTTTCCTATGCCTTTTTTTCGCCGGTATTCGACAGTATTTCCAAACAGCAATACAAGGGTGTAGCCGATGTTGATTTTTATTTGAAGGATGAACAGAAGCCCATATCAGTAATAGCGCTGGGTGGCGTGGATGCCGGGAATATCCGATCAGCCATGTCTATGAATTTTGATGGAGCGGCATTGTTGGGCGCCATCTGGAAAGAACCGGCAAACGCCGTTGAAAATTATAAACTATGCAAACACCACGTCCTAACGTTTTGACCATAGCGGGTTTCGACCCCAGCGGCGGCGCAGGGGTGCTGGCCGATTGCAAAACTTTTGAACAACACGCGGTTTATGGCTTTGGGGTTTGTTCCGCCTTAACGGTTCAAACCGATGACAGCTTTTTAAATATTCACTGGCTATCAGCAGAGCGGATCATTGAGCAATTGCAACCGCTGATGAACAAATTTGTAATATCAGCCTGTAAGATCGGGATCATCGATTCGCTGGAAACCCTGCTGGAGGTGCTCGTGTTCTTAAAAGAAAGCAATCCAGCCATACAAATTGTATGGGACCCGGTTTTAAAAGCCAGCGCCGGGTACGATTTTCATGCAGTGGATACCTTTCACAGCCTGGATGCGGTATTAGCCGGGGTAACCCTTGTTACGCCCAACTACAGTGAACTGCAACAACTGCAGTCCATTACCGGTGAAGCGTTGATAAAAAATGACCGGGCTGTGTTTTGTTCTGTACTCTTAAAAGGCGGGCACAGGCCGGATGCATTGGGTGTTGATACTTTGTATGAAGCCGCCGGATATACAACAATAGAGGCAGGTGTTTCAACCGTATTTCCCAAACACGGATCGGGTTGTGTACTGTCGGCCGCCATTACCGCCCGGCTGGCGCAAGGCGCAACGCTGCCCGAGGCATGCCGCGGTGCGAAACAGTATATAGAATCATTTTTAAACAGTAACCAGTCATTACTGGGATATCATACAACATGTTAGAACGGGTATATTTTATTTCACAGCAAACTGCGACAAAAACGCATGTAACGGCCATCGAAGAAGCGCTGGACGCCGGTTGTAAACTGGTACAATTGCGTGTAAAGAACCAACCTGAAACGGTAGTGCTGGAACTGGCAAAGGCCGTAAAAACCTTGTGCGACCGGCACAACGCCAAACTGATCATTAATGATTTTCCGCAGGTGGCCAGGTCGGTAAATGCCTGCGGCGTACATGTAGGTTTGCAGGATATGGCTGTACGGGATGTTCGGGCCATTGTAGGCAAAGACATGATCGTTGGCGGCACTGCCAATACCTTTGAACATATTCAACAGCGGATACTGGAAGGCGTTGATTATGTGGGGTTAGGGCCTTTCCGTTTTACGACCACCAAAGAAAAATTAAGCCCGGTGCTGGGCCTCGAAGGCTATCAACGCATTATGGATCAAATGCGCGCAGCAGCGTTCTATACACCTATTGTGGCTATTGGTGGCATTCTGCCTGATGATGTGCCTGGGTTAAGAGATGCCGGAGTATATGGTGTTGCTGTTTCGGGTGCCATTTCCAATACTGTTGATAGAGAAGCAGCCGTGAAAAAGATTAATGGTTTGTATAGTTTTTAAGATTATCAAAAACGAAACACTATGTTAACGATAGCGAATAAAACATTCAAGTCCCGTCTTTTTACCGGAACGGGAAAATTCAGTTCAACCGAAGCAATGGAAGATGCGTTGCTGGCATCCGGTTCAGAACTGGTAACGGTAGCGTTGAAACGGGTTGATATGAACAATCCGCAGGATGATATTTTACGTCACCTGCAACATGAACACATCAACCTGCTGCCCAATACCTCGGGCGTGCGTACAGCCAAAGAAGCCATCTTTGCCGCGCAACTGGCGCGCGAGGCGTTGCAAACCAACTGGCTGAAGCTGGAAATACATCCCGATCCCAAATACCTGATGCCCGACCCGGTTGAAACCTTACGGGCAACCGAAGAACTGGTAAAAATGGGTTTTGTGGTGTTGCCATATATTCATGCCGATCCGGTTTTATGTAAACGTCTGGAAGAAGCCGGGGCTGCCGCCGTAATGCCGCTTGGTTCACCCATTGGCAGCAACAAAGGCTTAAAAACAATTGATTTTTTAGAGATCATTATAGAACAAAGCAAGGTGCCGGTAGTGGTAGATGCGGGTATCGGTTCACCCTCAGATGCAGCCAAAGCATTGGAGATTGGCGCCGATGCAGTATTAGTAAACACGGCTATTGCAGTGGCCGGTCAACCGGTGCAAATGGCCGCCGCTTTTAAAATGGCAGTAGAAGCAGGCAGAATAGCCTACGAAGCACGACTGGCCAAACCATTGAACACCGCAATTGCAAGTAGTCCATTAACGGCTTTTTTAGATGAAACATCTATGGCAAAATTTTCATTATGACATACAAGGCATTGAAAATTTGCCATAGCCTGTCCCGACTTGTCGGGAGTAAGTTCCATCTGGCCAAAACACAATTGATATTTACAGATAAATACCATGGATAGTTTTATCGACATCTTCAATCAATACAACTGGGACGAGGTGAAGCAGCGTATTTACAGCAAAACAACTGCTGATGTGGAGGCTGCCCTGGGCAGACAAAGCAGAACGCTGGATGATTTTATGGCCCTGATCTCGCCCGCAGCCACCGCTTACCTGGAGCCCATGGCGCGGTTGAGCCAACAACTCACCCAGCAACGTTTTGGGAAAACCATCCAGCTATATGTGCCCATGTATTTGAGCAACGAATGCAATAACATTTGTACTTATTGCGGGTTCAGTCTCGATAACAAGGTACGCCGCAGAACATTGACGGCTACTGAGATCCTGCAGGAAGCAACGGCCATCAAGTCGATGGGGTATGAACACGTGCTGCTGGTAACCGGTGAAGCCAATCAAACGGTGCATGTGCCGTATTTTAAAAATGCGATCAACCTGTTGAAGAAACAGTTTGCGCATATCTCTATGGAAGTGCAGCCGCTGGAGGAAGCTGATTATAGTGAGCTGATCGCAGAAGGCTTGCACACGGTGCTGGTGTACCAGGAAACCTATCATCGCGAAGATTATAAAAAACACCACCCCAAAGGAAAGAAATCGAACTTTCAATACCGCATTGAAACGCCTGATCGTTTGGGCAGGGCAGGGGTGCATAAGATCGGTTTGGGGATACTGATAGGTTTGGAAGACTGGCGCACCGATTCTTTCTTCACTGCCTTGCATTTGCAATACCTTGAACGTACCTACTGGCAAACAAAATACAGCATTTCTTTCCCCCGTTTGCGGCCTTTCTCCGGCGGACTGGAACCAAAGGTAGAAATGGTTGATCGTGAGCTGGTGCAATTGATCTGCGCCTGGCGCATCTTTAACCAGGAAGTGGAGCTGTCATTATCAACGCGCGAATTACCCAGGTTCAGGGACCATGTAATGCAATTAGGCATTACTTCCATCAGTGCGGGCTCAAAAACCAATCCGGGCGGTTATGCGGTGGAACCGGAATCGCTCGAACAATTTGAAATAGCCGATGAACGCAGTCCGGCCGAAATGGCCCGCGTTATCTCCTCCGTAGGCTATGAGCCGGTTTGGAAGGATTGGGATGTGGTTTTGGGTAGTTGATCAGTTGACGAGTTGACCAGTTGACGAGTTAACAAGTTGATGAGTTGACAAGTTAACAAGTTGATGAGTTGACAAGTTAACAAGTTGACAAGTTAACAAGGTGACGAGAAAGAAGAAGCTTAGGGAAATAAAGTAGGGGGTTGATAGGGTTGAAAAGGTTGATACAGTTGATAAAGGAGGAAAAGATGAAACAAGTGAGAGATGAAAACAGTGAGGAATATTGCCCTGTCGCGAGTCCTTTCACGTTTCACGTTTGCCGTTTCACGTCTCTGCCTTCTGCCCTCTGCTTTGCCCGCCGAAGCTTTAGCGTAGGAGGGCCCTCTGCCGGCTTACAACTGATATCTGAGCATAATCATTTTATCGCCTAATAAACATCATACAAAGAAGCCCACCAGCAGAATAGCTTTGATGTAAAATCAAGCACCATGAAAAAGATCCTGCTGGTACTCGATGCTTCGCACATTGATGCCGAACTCATTCAGTTTGCCTGCAATTTTGCAACCCTTTCTCATTCCACATTAACCGGTTTGTTTTTTGGTAATTATGAAGAAGAGGCGCCGGAAGTACAAATGGAGTTTGGCGCTCCCTATATAGAAGAACCGCCTGTTTACAGTTTAGGTCCTAATATTTCCTTACAACAACTGGAAGATAGTATTTCGCTGTTTAAAAAAATAGGCGCGGTACGAGGCGTACGTTGCCAGGTGCAATTCAATAATAACAGCTATGGCGCTGAATCCATTATTGAAGAAAGCCGTTTTTCAGATCTGTTGATTATAAAAGCATCTGCAACACGGGAAAGCAGATCAAAGGAAACACCTACCCCTTTTGTAAAGGATGTACTTGCTGCTGCGGAATGTCCGGTATTGGTGGCCCCTACCAACCTGGCAGAAATAAAAGAGGTCATTTTTGCCTATGATGGCAGCCGCTCCGCTGTTTTTGCCATCAAACAGTTTACTTATTTATTTCCTGAGCTGGCAGATAAAAAGGCCGTCGTATTACAGGTAAATAAAGACGAAGATATGCCTGTTACTGAACAGGAGCATCTGGGTAAATGGCTTCGGTTACATTATTCCAGTATCGGTTTCCAGGTATTGCAGGGTAAAGCTACCGAAGAGTTATTCGCGTATCTGTACGACCGGCAACATACTATTGTGGTAATGGGCGCATATGGCCGCAATGGCTTGTCAGAATTAATAAAACCGGCAACGGCAAGTCCGCTTTTGAAGACTATTGATCTTCCCTTCTTTATCACCCATTGTTAAAGAAGAAGAGTAAACGCATTCTCTATCATGTTGTTATGAATGTGTGAGCAAGTTGCTCCTGATTGAACAATAAGTATTAAACACGCTATGGGCGTGCGTTTTATTGCATTATAATCGTAACTTAGGATATAATACATTATATGGCATTCCGATTTGAGTCAATGATTATTGAGATTCATGCCCCGCACTCGGAAGTAAATGAATCCATATTGAAACCCATAAAGGAAAAGGTGTTGTCTTTTTCCCATCTCATTAAGGATATTGTAAAAGCCGAAATTATTCTGCGTGATGATGCTACTGCTTCTCCACAAGAAAGTAAAGTATGTGAGATGAGGCTCACGTTGTATGGCGATTCTTTGTTCGTGCACCGGCGATCGGGCAGCTTTAATGAAAGCGCTTGCCTGGCTGTAGATGAGTTGGAAAAAGCGGTTCACCTGCAAGTCCAGTTGGAGCATGGATTACCCGATCAAATAACGAGCACGGTTAAGGTATAAGATAAGGCACAAGGAACAAGGTTCCTGCCTACGCTAAAGCTTGCGCCTCCGCTAAAGCTTCAGCGACACGCGGACGGCGTGCAAAGCAAGGCACAAGCATTTCTCAGGCCTTTGTGTTAGGTGTAAGCATTTGTATAACTTCCTCATCGCTCACTTGTGCAAAGTCTGTATAAAACTCACCTACCGAACGAAAGTGTGAGGGGATCCATACACATACAAACTCATCCGCCACCTCGCTCAGTTTTTGTGCAGCTTGTTTTGATGCAACAGGGACGGCTATCACCAGCTTTTTGGGGTTTTCATGTTTAATCATTTCAATAGTGCTTAGCAACGTGTGTCCGGTGGCAACACCATCATCAATTATAATAACCACTTTTCCATTTAATGGCGTTGGCTGTTTACTGCCCATGAACTTTTTATACATGGCCCTTAATTGCTCGCGAATGTGCAGGGTTTCCTGTTGGATATATTCATCCGATGCAAATGCGTTAGGCGCAATAACCTGTCCTGTGAGGCTTACGGCGCCAATGGCAAACTCTTTATGCATGGGATGACCGATCTTTTTAGAGAGAATGAGCTCGAGTGGCAATTGTAAAATTTTGGCAACCGGTAATGCAACCGGAACGCCACCGCGTGGAACAGCCAGCGTTACGCCGTCAACATTTTTGTAATGGTGTAAATGCTGGCACAATGCCAGTCCGGCATCGATGCGGTCCTGGAATATTGGCTGTGAATTCATGTAATAATTATGGAACAATCGTGCCAGCGAAAAGTTTTGCCTGCTGTGTTAAGCGTTCAGCGTTCTGCATTAAGCGTTTAGCGTCGTGGAATGGCTTTTGCATTTCTGCCCTAAACTAATACCATGGCCAAGAAAACAAATCCTGATAAGCCAACCGAAATACCTTCACCTGAAAAACCGGAAATTACGCCCGAAACAGTGCCTAGCAAACCTACGGGTCCGTTTGAAGAACCGGAAATTGTGCCTGAAGAAGATCCGGGGGGAACCTCTCCTGGTGAGATCCCTGTTCCTGAACCCAGCGAAGAACCGGGGAAACAGGATGAACCGCTGAATCCCAAAGGCAGTGAGTAAAAGGCAAAGGGCAGAGAAAAAAGGCAGTAGGCAATAGTGAGGCAAAAGGCAAAGGCCAAAGGGCCGCAACGCGGCCAGGAAGCATGCGCTATCGCGAGGTCCCGGACAGCAAAGACTCAGTGCAATGACCCAATAACCAATCAACTCGTTATCTTATCACCCCAATCCCTTTATCAACATTATCAACTTTTCAACCCTATCAACCTCCTGCTTTATTTCCCTAAGCTTTTTCTTTCTCGTTAACTTGTTAACATGTCAACTTGTTAAC
>JAJKIL010000214.1 GCA_021154515.1 Niastella sp.
CGCAGTGACTGGAAGATCTCATCAATGCTTCCTTCGCCTTTTACTTTGGCCACTTTGTCGAATTTAGCATAGTGGTGAGCGACAATGGCAGTTTTTTGGTCATACTCCAACAAACGCTTGCGGATCACATCCTCATTACGGTCGTCGGGGCGGCTGCTGGTTTTACCTCTGTTCAACAGACGCGCTACCAGTTCTTCCTCACTTACTTCCAGCGCCAGCACCAGGGTTATTTCACTGCCTTTGCTGGTCAGCAAAGCATCCAGCGCTTCAGCCTGGGCTGTTGTTCTGGGAAATCCATCAAACAAAAAGCCTTTGGCGGTTGGGTTGGCATCGAGGGCAGAGCCGATCATACCAATTACCACTTCATCAGGCACCAGTTGGCCCTTGTCCATAAATGCCTTTGCTTCAAGGCCCAATTGGGTCTCATTCGCAATTTCCTTACGCAACAAATCACCGGTTGACAGGTGGATCCAACCAAATTTTTCAATTAATTTCTCTGATTGAGTTCCTTTTCCGCTACCGGGAGGTCCAAATAATATAAGATTAAACATGTTTAGTTAGTCCCTTTATGAGTCGGCAAATATAAACCAACCACAGAAATATTCCCTTTAGAATATGGGCATTCCGATTAAAAATTATTTAACCAGAACCGGGTTTTCTTGCTGCGGATGCCGCAATTACAAGAGGTTCACACGATTTTATTAATATATTGATCGGGGATAAACAGCGGCACCGGTAAAACCATCGTCTAAACGAAATGTTAAGCTCTTGTAAGGTGTCGGTTAACTGACATCCAAACGGTACCATCGCTACGTACATTTGGGAAACACAATCAATTTTATGAAACGCTTACTACAGAGCCTGTCACTATTGATGCTGGCCGTGATATTACAGCAATGCTCTTATTCTCAATCTAATACACCGAAAAAAGCAAATATGGATACATCAAAGAAGAACACCGTTTATTCCCGCACCGACTCGTCGAAGGTGACCATCAGCGATGATGAGTGGAGAAAGATCCTGCCTGCCGATGTGTACGCCATTGCAAGGGAAAAGGGCACCGAAAGACCCTGGACCAGCAAATTTGAAAATTCAAAGGAAGTGGGCACCTATTACTGCGCCGCCTGCGGCAACGCGCTGTTTAAAAGCGATACCAAATTCGAGAGTGGTTGCGGCTGGCCCAGCTTTTACCAGCCCATCAGCAAGGGAAGCATTATTTACGTGGCCGATAATTCGCATGGAATGACCCGCACCGAAGTAGAATGCGGCCGTTGTAAAGCGCACCTGGGGCACGTTTTTGACGACGGTCCCCCGCCAACCGGTTTGCGGTATTGCATAAATGGCGTGGTGCTGGATTTTGAGAAAGCCCAGGCCGCAGAAAAAAAGTACAATGAGGCCGAACAGAACAAAGAAACAAAAAAGGGTGAGTAATAAGCAGGTCTGGCAGAAAGCAGACGGCAAAAGGCAGAAAATCGTTTACACTCGAGTCAACTGACAAAAATCGGCTTTGCGCAACATATCGATGCTTAACGTGTAACAGCGTTAAGCATTTGATTTTTAAGGAGGTTCTGTCTGCCGTCTGCCTTCTGCCGTTTGACTGCTTAGGGAGATGTTTACCGAACGCTAAGGGTTAATATTAAATAAAAATCAAAAATCAGGAATATAGCAACCTTATAGCGCAGCCCGATGTTATAAAAGTAACGACTGTGGTTCTTTAACCACTGGTCTATTTTTGCTTGTAATAATAGCGTGAAGGTGGCAGCCCTGTTTAACAGGGCTGCCTTTTTATTGTCAACAGACTATCTTTGCGCCATGAATAAAAAGAGAAAGCCGGTGTTACAACAGGTTGCTGTAGAAGATTATGCGGCAGAAGGCAAAGCGCTGAGCAAAATCGACGGCAAAGTGATCTTTATTGAAGGCGCCGTACCCGGCGATGTAGTTGACGTACAGCTGTCAAAAAGCAAAAAAGAATGGGGCGAGGGGAAAGCCATTCATTTCCATTCCCTCAGCCCGGACAGAGTTACCCCGTTCTGCGAACATTTTGGCGTTTGTGGCGGCTGTAAATGGCAAATGCTCCCTTATGAAAAACAATTGCAATACAAACAGAATGAGGTAGTGCAAAACCTGAAACGGATAGGTAAAGTGCAGTTGCCCCCCATTCAACCCATAATAGGCTGTGCCGAAACGGCCCGCTACCGCAATAAGCTGGAGTTCACTTTTAGCAATCGCCGGTATTTGTTACCCGATGAAATTGCAGCGGCAAAAGACACCACCATCGACCAGGAAAATGCCCTCGGCTTTCACGTACCCCGCCTGTTCGATAAAGTGATTGACATAAACACCTGCCACCTGATGGCAGAACCGGTGAATGCCATCAAAAACACCATTCGCGCATACGCAAAAGAGAATAACCTTACTTTTTACGATATCCGTTTTCACCATGGCTGGCTGCGCACCCTCATTGTTAGGGTGGCTACTACCGGCGAGGTAATGGTGAATGTGTGCTTTGGGTATGACGATGAAAAGGAAAGAGTGCGCTTGTTCGATCACCTGCTGAAACAGGTGCCCGGCATTACGACTTTGTTGTATACCATCAATCCCAAAAAGAACGATACCATTTACGACTTGGAGCCCAAAGCCTATCATGGCAAAGGATACATCATTGAAACCCTGTCGGCCACACCCGGAGGCGAAAAACTGAAATTCAAGATAGGGCCCAAGTCATTCTTTCAAACCAATACCCGCCAGGCCGAGCGCTTGTACCAGGTTACCCGTGAGCTGGCTTGTTTAACCGGCCAGGAAACCGTGTACGACCTGTATTGCGGTACGGGCAGCATCGGGCTGTTTGTAAGCGATAAAGCAAAAAAAATAATAGGTGTTGAAACGGTGCAGGAAGCCATTACCGATGCATGGGAGAACGCCGCCCTCAACCATATTGAACATGCGCAATTTTTTGCCGGCGATGTTATAGACGTTTGTACCAGTGAATTTTTTCAACAACATGGAAAACCCGATGTGGTAATTACCGATCCGCCCCGGGCAGGCATGCATGAAAAGCTGGTGCGTAAAATACTGGAAACATCGGCGCCACTGGTGGTGTATGTAAGCTGCAACCCGGCCACGCAGGCAAGAGACCTGAATTTACTCGACGAAAAATATGAAGTGACCCATGTGCAGCCGGTTGATATGTTCCCACATACACATCATATCGAAAATGTGGTTCAACTAAAATTGAGAGGTTAAAAATAACGATCTCACTGTCTTATTTGTAAAAAAACATCACGAAATTCACGTACTAAACTTTGTAGAATGGCTGATTTACGACCGAGGGGTTTGCAGAGTATTCCAATGGTTGTTAAAAACCTACTTATCATAAATGTCCTGGTTTGGATAGCGGAATTCACCTTTCCCGGAAGATTTATTGAATTATTATCGCTTCATTATCATAAATCACCCGATTTCAGAATATGGCAGTTGGTAACATATATGTTCCTTCATGATCCTTCTGGCATCAGACATATTCTCTGGAACATGTTAGCATTATGGATGTTTGGTTCCAACCTGGAAGAGATCTGGGGCGCCAAACGTTTCCTGATTTTTTATCTGATCTGCGGCGTAGCGGCCGGATTAATTCAATTAGGTGTTCTGGCTGTTGAAATGAATTACCTGGAGTTCAAATTTCCTCAGGTGAGCGAGGCTGTTCAGCTGGATTATCAACAACGGGCTGCCGGTATCTGGTACTTTAGTGTATTGGGGGCTTCAGGGGCCCTGAATGGTATAATGGCGGCTTTTGCTTATTTGTTCCCCAATACCCCGCTGATGATTTTCCCGCTGCCTATACCGATAAAGATCAAATATCTTGTGTTTGGATATTTCCTGGTCGACTTATTCGCGGGCATTACCCCCAGCGCAGGAGATAATGTAGCTCATATTGCGCACGTAGGTGGGGCAATTGTTGGTCTGATTCTGGTAATAACAATGAATAAGAGCAACCGGAACACCTTTTATTGAACCAATCGCAACTTTAACTACCTGTTGGCTGTTAAATTAGCGGGAAGTCAACGGAAGTGTAGGGGAGTTATTCCAAAGGATCGAATGATTTTGTAAATTCACTAAAATTTATTCCGTGCTAAGCGAAGATAGGTATAGGAAGAAAGTAGGATTAGGCCAGGAAGGCAACAACCTGGTTTTTTTGATTGGCGTTCTCGCCATAGTCTTCTGTATTTTCAAATTCATGTGGCTGGTGTACAAGATTGCCGAGAAGGACATGGGAACCTACGACCAGAACATCTTTAACTGGCTGGTAGTGCCTGGTGACTTTGAAAAAATGATGACCCGCCCCTGGACGCTGCTCTCCTTCATGTTCATGCACAGCGATCCCTGGGATATGCTGGGAAATATCCTGTGGCTCTGGGCCTTCGGTTATATTTTTCAGGACCTTACCGGAAATAAAAAGCTCATTCCCCTTTTCATATACGGCAGCTTCGGTGCCGCGCTGTTTTTTATAGCCAGCTACAACCTGGTGCCTAAACTGGTGCCAATGGGGTCTTCGGTTACCCTGGTAGGCGCATCGGCCGGTATTATGGCCATTGCTGTCGCGGCCACTACGCTGGCGCCTGATTATCGCATTTTTCCCATGATAAACGGCGGCATTCCCCTGTGGATCCTGACCGTACTGTATTTGGTCATCGATTTTTCCCTGATAGCAGCGCAAAAGACACCTCCCGGGGCATTTGCTCATATTGCCGGCGCCGTGGTTGGTTTCCTGTTTATTTATCAAATGCGTCGTGGGCACGACTGGAGTAACTGGATGAATAACTTCTTTGACTGGTTCGGGAATTTATTTAACCCCGACCGGAAAAACTGGAAGAAGACCGCAAAAACCGATCTGCATTACAATACAAAAGGCACCCAGCCATACAAAAAGATTCCCAATATTACCCAGAAAAGGATTGATGAAATACTGGATAAGATCAATCAGCAAGGCTACCGTTTTCTCACCGATGAAGAAAAAGATATTCTGAAACGGGCTGCAGAAGACGAAGAATTGTAATTTTAAAATATGGCCCGGTTTGTTAGAACATTTACAAAGCGGTTATGCATTATATTGAACGTGGTTATCGCAGGTCTTTTCCTGATAGCCTGTGCCAATGCATGGCTGCATCCCTCTAAATGGTGGTTTTTTTCATTATTGGGACTGGGCTTTCCGGTGCTGTTACTCCTTTCATTTCTCTTTCTTGTTTTCTGGCTTATCCTCCGGTCAAAATGGGCGATGCTGTCAGCTTTAACACTTCTTTTAGGCTTTTCAAACGTTCGCGTTTTCCTGGGGATGCATTTCGCCGCTTCCGCTTTCAAACCTGAAAAAGAAAAAGACGCCTTGCGGATAATGACCTGGAACGTGCATTGGTTCGATGACCATAACAAAAGAATAAAGGAACATAAGGACTACCGCAAAAACATGATTGCTTTTATAAAAGAGCAGAATGCGGATGTGCTGTGTTTCCAGGAATTTCTGGAGCTGGGAAAATCATTTGCCGCCAGCAATACCAACGCCATTATACAGTTGAATTATCCCTACTATTACCGTGTTATTGATTATGGCAAAGCGGGTGGCCGTTTTGAGGCCGGGGTGGCCATTTTTTCGCGCTATCCCATTGTTGATACCCAACGGGTACGTTATCCCGATCCCGCCAATTTACGCGCCGCCGAGAGCCTGATTAGTGCCGACCTGCTGGTAAATGGTAAAAAGATCAGGATCTATACCACTCACCTGCAATCTGTGCTGTTTCAGAAAAACGATTACCGCAGCCTCGAGATCATAAAATCGGCGGATGACAGTATGGTAATGGCTTCCCGCTCCATTATAAAAAAATTGCGGCTGGGCTATGCCTTTCGTGGTTTTCAGGCAGACCTGGTGCGCAATAAACTGGATAGTTGTCCGTACCCGGAAGTGATATGTGGCGATTTTAATGATGTGCCCAACTCCTATACTTATTTTCGGATAAAAGGCAACCGGCAGGATGTTTTTGTGAGAAAAGGCAAAGGCATCGGCCGCAGTTTTACCGCCATCTCGCCTACCCTGCGCATTGATTATATTCTGGCCGATAAAAAATTCGACGTATTACAATATAACCGCTCGCTGGTGCCCTGGTCGGATCATTATCCCGTGGTAGCGGATATCAAATTGAAGGAGGAGTAGCCCCTTAAATTACCTAAAACACCTATATTTGAAGTATGATCTATATCATTTCCCCTACTTGCTGTTTCTGTCGTTTCTGATTCGCCGTTCTGGCGGGATACATTTACTTTTGCATTTACCGGCTTTATTTTAACTATCATCAGACTGATTAATGAATTTTTATGAGTGAACTGAAAGTCCTGAATTCATATACAAGGCAAAAAGAAGTATTTACACCCATTACACCCGGTCATGTGGGGTTATACGTGTGCGGTCCTACTGTGAGTGGGGAAAGCCATCTGGGACATGCCCGACCGTATGTTACTTTCGATGTAATTTACCGTTACCTCATGCACCTTGGCTATAAAGTTCGGTATGTACGCAATATTACCGATGCCGGTCACTTTGAAGAAGAAGGAAGAGAAGCCGAAGACAAGATTGCCAAAAAAGCCACGCTGGAAAAGCTGGAACCCATGGAGCTGGTTACCAAGTACACCAACCTTTTTCATTGGGGCATGAAACAGCTGAACAATCTTGACCCCAGTATTGAACCCACCGCCACCGGCCATATAGTAGAGCAGATAGAAATGATCAAAAAGATCATGGAAGAAGGCTATGCCTACGAAATGAACGGCTCCGTATATTTTGATGTAAAAAAATATGCAGAGCATTATCCATACGGTAAACTCAGCGGTCGCGTAATGGAAGACCTGCTGGAAACTACCCGCGATTTGGAAGGCCAGGATGAGAAACGGAACAAACAGGATTTCGCGTTATGGAAAGCGGCGCCACCGGAGCATCTTATGCGTTGGATAAGCCCCTGGGGCGAAGGTTTTCCCGGCTGGCACATCGAGTGCTCGGCCATGAGCACTAAATACCTGGGTACTGAATTCGATATTCATGGCGGTGGTATGGACCTGCAGTTTCCGCATCATGAAAGTGAAATTGCACAAAGTACCATTTGCAATAAACATGTGCCTGCCCGTTATTGGTTGCATAATAACATGATCACCATTAATGGCCGTAAAATGGGTAAGAGCTATAACAATGTGATCAAGTTAACAGAGATGTTCAGTGGCGATCACCCATTGCTTGAAAAAGGGTACAGCGGACAAACCATTCGCTTCTTTATCTTACAAACCCATTACCGCAGTACGCTCGATTTTAGTAACGAGGCTTTACAGGCTGCAGAAAAAGGATTGAAACGCCTGTGGGAAGCATACGAAGTATTACAGAAGCTGGAAGTGACAGGATTGAAATCAACAGCCGGCGATGCCGAACTGGATGCCAAGGTAAAATCACTGTTACTGGAGCTGGATGAATTCATGAGCGATGACTTTAACACCGCCAAAGTATTAGCCAATATGTTTGAGCTGGTGCCGGTTATCAACTCTATAAAAGATAAACACATTGCGCCCGATGCGCTGAGTGTAGACACCATGCAGTTGCTGCAAAGCGATTTTAAATTATACCTGGAAGATATCCTCGGGCTAAAAGGTGATGAAGAGAGCGAAGATGGTAAGCTCGATGGTGTAATAGGATTATTGATTGAAATTCGTAAAGAAGCCAAGGCAAGAAAAGACTACGCTACCTCAGATAAAATTCGCCAGCAGTTAACGCAGTTGGGAATTTTGTTGAAAGATGAAAAAGACGGTGGGGTAAGCTACTCTTTTGCTTAGCATACAGCCAAAAGCATAAAGGCGAAAGCCTGAAGCGATATAATCAGGTGCGTCATGTAATACGTGACGCACTTTTTATTCCCCTCAACATTTCCCTTTTCCCAACCGGTCCAGGCACTTTTTCTACTTTAAATCCCGCTGCCAGCATGGCCCTTCGCACATCGCCCTTGCTGCAATACGTTACCAGGAGACCACCGGGTGCCAGCATGGCAAATAATTTTTCAAACACGGGCTGGGTCCATAATTCAGGTTGAGCGGCAGGTGCAAATGCATCATAAAAGATCACATCGATGGGTTCATTCGGTATATAGTCGGCCAGCGATGCCTTCACTTTTTTAAAAGAAAAGAAAGGAGTGATGAGCTGAACGCTGTTCCATTCACTGGTATGCAATGAGTCGAACACCGGTTGTAAGAAAGGATCTTCCAGCGCATCGCAATAGTTCAGTTTTTCAACGAGCGCGATTTCCAGTGGAAATGCCTCCACTGTTTCGTAGAACACCTTGCCTTGCCGGCGTTTTGCCTCCAGGGCAGTGAGCAAGGCATTAAGACCGGTTCCAAAACCCATTTCAAAAACCACACAGTTGCTGGCGTTCTCATGCAGGTTCCACCAATGGTTGAAGCCGGCTTCAATATAAACATGCAACGATTCCTGTACAGCGCCATGCACCGAATGATAAAAAACCTTCCATTCGGGGATCGTCACTGTGTGCGAACCATCTTTGGTTACAATTAAATTTCGTTGCATGGGAACAAAATTAACAGGTAAATTGCAAAGATTCCGGTAAACCGTTACAACCATGGAGTATACCTTACACCTTTCGAAAGACAAGAAACTAAAAAAGCTGATCGATCATCACGGGACCATCACCCTGAAGAAACAAAAAAATATTTGTACTTATCTCTGCGCCTCTATCATGAGCCAGCAATTGTCCACGAAAGTAGCTGATGTCATCTACCAACGATTTCTGAATCTGTATGGTGGCAATGAACCTACTGCTGAACAGGTGGTGGACACGGCGCCCGAAACATTGCGGGCCATTGGGCTCTCCAATGCAAAAGTAAGTTATGTGCAGAACGTAGCCCGTTTTGCCATTGAACATGGCATGGAACATACCCGCCTTCATAAAATGGATGATGAAGAAGTGATTACCTACCTGACCCAGATAAAAGGCGTTGGCCGCTGGACGGTAGAAATGCTTTTAATGTTTGCACTTAAAAGAAAAGATGTATTTGCCCTTGACGATCTGGGTGTACAAAACGCCATGATAGCGTTGTATAAACTCGATCGCACCGATAAAAAGAAATTCCGCGAAGACATGTTGCGTATTTCCAAAAAATGGAGTCCCTACCGTTCCTATGCCTGTATGTATCTTTGGCGCTGGAAAGACAACCCGCCTCCTTTAAAGAATCGGTAACCTTCCAAAATCAACATTGGTCCTTCTTAATTCCGCATTCATCTATCAAAAACAGCGACTGAACCATATTTCCCGCTTTTGTTATCGGCTTGTAAAAGGCCGGTTTTGCGCAGGTACGCTTTAAACCTTTGACGCATTTAAGCTTCCCAAAGCAAAAATAATATGCGTAAAGGAATACTTGTAGGCCTCATCCTGGTGGCTTGTTTTTATGAAGGCAATGCCCAGTACGGCGGTGGTTATGGCGGCTATGGCCGTTATGGAAGACCCAGGGGCTACCGTCAGCAACAATTCAGGGAAATGGAAAATTTCAAACCTTCGCTGGATGTATCCGTTGGTTATGGTTTTCCCAATCTCGATAAATACCTGCTCAGTGATTTTTATGGCTATTACCAGGGAAACGCTACACAAACCGGTCCCATTATCGCCAGCCTGGATTATCATTTTGCACCCCGCATGGCCATTGGCGTAATGGTGAACTATGGTAAAGTAAGCCGCCCTTATTACGATTTTAACACCGGTCAGCAAGACTTTACGGGTAGTATGACCAATACTGCCGTGTTGCTCAATTTTACGCGGTATATGGGTAGCGCGAGGCAAACAGTAGTGCCTTATATGAAAACTGCTATTGGCTTTAACACCGGTTCGGCAACTTACCTGGCCAGTGATGGAAGCAAGGCAGCTAATGCCGATGATGGCACTACACTCGCTTACCAGGTTGGCCTCGGTGTTCAGATCAATGCTTATAAAACGGCGGCTTCTTTGTGGAAGCAGGCTATGGAAAATACATTGTAGCCGGTGGCGTGAAGCTGAAATTTTAAACTATGTCAAAGAGCTGTAAACGCGAGTACAGTACAAAAGTAAATTTCAAATGCATCGGTTTTTTAAAAATGGGACGGGCTTCGGAAACTTTTGGGACGATGTCCTCTAATTGATGGGACGAATGATAGTTTCTCTTCGGA
>JAJKIL010000215.1 GCA_021154515.1 Niastella sp.
CCATAAGCGCCAATAGGCACGCGTATTACTGTTGCAACAGGGAATTTACCACAGCTCAGATAACTCGATTTCGAAATCTCTGTCACCAACTGATTAAAGCCCGGATATATGTAATCGGCAAATTGTACTTCAACAATTGGTTTCACCCCTACGGCGCTCATACCCACTGTTGAACCAATGATGTATGCTTCCTGAATGGCGGTATTAAAAACGCGGGTATCGCTGAACTTCTCTGCGAGGGTTGCCGCCTCACGAAAAACACCGCCCAGACGCCGGCCCACATCCTGCCCATACAATAGGGCTTCAGGATAATCTTCCATTATTTCCCTGATGGCAAACAAGGCCGCATCCACCATAATGATCTTATCATTGCCGAACGGTTGCCGTTGTCCTTTTTCTTCGGTAACAGGTGTTGGTACAAACACATGGTCTGTTACGGTCGCTGTATCTGGTTCGGGTGCTTCAGCCGCTTTTTGAAACTGCTCGTTCACCGCTGCCCAGGCTTCCTTTTCTATGCTTTGTAATTGTTGTGAATCGACGCCAAACTGTAATAAACGCAGCCGCAATTTGGGCAGGGGATCATTCAATGCATGCTTTTCCAGGTCTTCCTGAGTGCGGTAAAACTCCCTGCGCACCCCGCTGGTATGATGGCCCAGTAAGGGCACTTTTGCCTGCACCAGGTAGGGCGTTCTATGCTGCCGTACATACTGCACCACGCGATGCATGGTATCGAAGCTTTCTTCAAAATTGCTGCCGTCGATCCGTACACGGTCAAGGCCGGGAAAGCCTGCTGCATAATCGAAGGCATCCATTACGCGCACTTCTTCAGAAGTAGCGCTTATACCCCAGTTGTTATCCTGCACCAGGTAGATAACGGGCAGCTTCTTTAAGATCGCAAACTGGAATGCTTCACTCACCTCGCCTTCGGTTACGCTGGCATCGCCTAATGAACAAATTACCACTGGTAATTCGCCACCGGGGCCTTTTACTAATTTATCGGAGTTTATCTGTTCCAGGTATTGTATGCCTTGGGCAACACCGGTGGTTGGTATTACCTGCATGCCAGTGGCGCTGCTCTGATGTATAATGGTAGGTTTATCGGCCCCGCGGTAATTGGGGTGGGAATAATATTCGCGGCCGCCGGTAAAGATATCGTCGCGTTTGGCCAGCAGCTGCAGCATTAACTGGTAGGGAGAAAAGCCGAGACCCAGCAGAATGCTCTCATCCCGGTAATACGGGCTTATATAGTCACAGGGTAATACCTGAAAGGCAGTGGCCAATTGAATGGCTTCATGGCCTCGTGACGTTGAATGAACGTATTTACAAATGGCGCGGTTTGTTTCATAGGTGTCGGCCATGGCTTTGGCGGTACACATAAGGCGGTAGGCCTTCAATAATGTGTCGGTGTGCATCATAGATAACCGGCAAAAATAGTAATAACAAATGTTAGTTTGGACTGGGATTTTTGAGATTTTTGGGATTTGTGGGATATGAACCTAAATTTTCGAAATAATGTCTCTAATTCAGCTGGCATATGCTCTGAACGCTTTGATTTTCCCATACATTCCAATTATCCCAGTACAGACAATAAAAAAGCCTCTCCCGAAGAATCGGGAAAGGCTATTTCCTTGTAATGATGATCTATTTGTTATTTGATCTCTAAACTTAATAGGCTGTCGTCTTCGATAAAAGCTTCCAGCTCGTCACCAACCACACATTCGCCTACTCCCGCCGGTGTACCGGTAAATACGAGGTCGCCGATGTTCACTGAAAAGTAGTTGGAGATATAGGCCACTACTTTATCAAAGTTATTCATCATTAACCCAGAATTTCCCTGTTGCACCAGTTCCTTGTTTTTATATAAACAGAAGTTGATGTCTTTTTTGTTTTTGACATTCGTAAAAGGGATCCACTTGCCAATCACTGCTGAATTATCCCAGGCTTTTGCTTTTTCCCAGGGCAACCCTTTTTCTTTCAACTCATTTTGAATGTCGCGCGCAGTAAAGTCGATACCAACGGTTACAGCATCGTAATACTTGCTGGCAAATCTGTCCTGAATGTATTTACCATTCTTCGATATACGCAATACCAGTTCACATTCGTAATGTAATTCGTTTGTGAACTCGGGGTAATAAAAAGGGGTATGAGCCTGAAGTAATGCACTCTTAGGTTTCATAAAAACTATAGGTTCATCCGGAACCTCGTTACCCAGTTCTTTTGCGTGAGCCACATAATTACGGCCTACACAGAAAATTTTCATACTCAACAAAGGGTTTAATTGAGATAATTGTTTTCAAGTTTCATGCGCCTGGAAAAGCCGGGGGTACGTGGTCATAGAGATATTGAATACCAGAATATTACTCACCACAAATATTGGCCTTGCGAAAATAAAGATTCAAATTAACAAATCATAGTGTAAACTCCAATTTATTCGCTTCATTCATAGTTCGTTCGATGCCAATAGTGATAAAATTTTCTACCACCTCCACACATTTTTCAACCTTTCGTTTTACTAAGGGCGATTCCTCGGGCGTCCAGCGGCTTAGCACAAAATCAGCCTGCGCTCCTTTGGGGAAATTGTTACCGACACCAAATCGTAATCGGGGGTATTTATCGGTAAGAAGGGTCTCCTCGATGCTCCGCAATCCATTATGACCGGCACTACTACCCGAAGATCGAAGCCGTATTCTGGAAAGCGGTAATGCAATATCGTCTACTATTACCAATAATTGTTCCAAAGCGACCGATTCTTTTTCCATCCAATACTTTACGGCCTTGCCACTCAGGTTCATATAAGTGGTAGGCTTGATTATCGTCAACTTTTTGCCCTTCCACTTCATCTCACAAACGTGTGCCAGCCTTCCTACCCCAAAAAGGCCGCCGTGCTTTTGGGCAAAAGCATCCACTACATCAAAACCTATGTTGTGACGAGTATACGCATAATCTTCTCCAATATTACCTAATCCTATTAAAAGGAATTTCATAACGGCAATAGTTGAATAATGGGTGGTGGGGTAAGCTACATGCAGAAAAGGCCAAAAATGATCAAAACAGTCTTAAAAGTCAAGGGTCAAATTAGGCAATCCGGCAAATGGATCAACTGGTCATATCAGGTCACCTGTTAATTGAGTCGCACGTCAATTGGGGGTGGTCAGTTTCAGTAAAAAAGGTCAAATCAGTCAATGATCCCTATTCTCAGTTCCTCATGTGACTCACCTGACCTCTTTATATTTCGATGTAAAAGCCCGGTTTTACCGGGCTTTATAATAACATTATCAAACTTACTTTTTAGCAGCTGGTGCTTTTGCAGCAGGCGCTTTTGCAGCAGCAGCGGCAGCGGGCGCTTTAGCTCCGGCAGCAGGCGCAGCAGCTTCTTCCTGTTTCAACTGACGCGTCATTACTACTGATGCAATGGGAATACGCGGTGAGTTGAGAATTTCATAATCAGGCTCCTTAACATCTTCAACGCGAATGTTACCATTCAATTCCAGGTTGGTAATATCCACCTCGATGTTTTCTTTCAGGTGCTGAGGAAGTGATTTCACTTTTAATGATTTCACCTTTGTAATAAGGCGACCACCATCTTTTACCCCAATTGAAACGCCGGTAAATTTAATAGGAATGGTTGCAATTACCGGTCTGTCCTGTACCATTTCCAGAAAATCTACGTGTGACAGGCTATCTGATACCTTATCAAACTGCAGATCCTTCATGATACATTTGTAGCTTTTTCCGTCTACTTTAATTTCGGCAAACTGGAAATCAGGAGTATATACGATGGGTTTGAAAGCCAGCACAGGGGCTGTGAAAGCAACTTCCTGTGTACCGCCGTAAATTACACCAGGCACCAGTCCCTGAGAGCGAAGTTGTCGGGTGGCTTTTTTCCCGGTTTCGGTCCTCAGTTGTCCTTCGATTGTAATTGTTTTCATTGTTTATGTTTGTTTAAAAATTCCTTCTTTTAGCTGTTTCTTCTTTGGCTATGTATAAACAGCCCGGTGATACTTCTGTTCTCATACGCATTGCGAATAGCTACAGCAAACAGTTCGGCAACGCTTAAGATCTTCACTTTTGAGATCTTCTGTTTCATGGGGATCGTATCGCATACTACCAGTTCTTCCAACACACTGTTCTCAATATTTGAGTATGCATTCCCACTTAAAACCGGGTGTGTACACAATGCACGAACGCTACGTGCTCCTTTTTCCTTCAACAAACCGGCTGCTTTTGCCAGTGTACCACCTGTATCACATATATCATCTATCAACACAATATCCTTGTCGGTAACGTCACCAATCACCACCATGCTGGCAATTTCATTGGCCCGTTTACGGTGCTTATCGCATATTACCATTTCTGCATTAAAGTAAGAGGCTATTTCACGAATGCGATTGGCACTTCCCACATCGGGGGCCGCGAAGGTAAGGTTTTCCAACTGAAGTTGTTGGATATATGGAATAAAAATAGCAGAACTGTCGAGATGGTCAACGGGAATGTCGAAATATCCCTGGATCTGGGGGGCATGGAGGTCCATGGTAATCACCCGGTCGGCGCCGGCAGCCACTAACATGTTGGCAACCAGTTTAGAACCAATGGCCACGCGGGGCTTATCCTTCCGGTCCTGCCGCGCGTAGCCATAATATGGGATTACCGCCACCACTTTATAGGCCGAGGCCCGCCGGGCGGCATCGATCATTAATAATAATTCGAGTAAATTTTCGGCAGGTGCAAAAGTACTTTGCACCAGAAAAACCATATCACCCCGGATGCTTTCCTGAAAAACAGGCTGAATTTCTCCATCACTGAACTTTGAGATGGTTATTTTTCCAAGGGTGGCGCCGAATTTTTGAGCTATTTTCTCGGCCAGGTATTGTGATCCTGTACCTGAAAAGATCTTACTTGACATTTGCATACCGCGATAAAATGTGCGGCGAAGATAACAAGTAGCGTGGGATTTGCCCGACAACCTTTGGACAAAAAATTTATTTCACCTTGATAATTAAATAGGAACTCAATGGAAACTGATTAATCGGTGCATCCCCAAATGATGCGCTTACTTGGTTACTGTCAGCAAAATATTCGAATTGCCCGGTGTCATCACAGCTGTTCTATGATTCGATCCCGCTTCTTTCGCGATCTTTTTGGGATAGAATGCATAAAAAATGGCTGAACAAATAAAAATGGAGAAGAAAAGGGCAACAAAATACATACCTATACAAAAAAGAAAAGGTTGATAACCTCCAATAGCGGCTAAAGTAGTCTTTCTGTTCATGGGGATATAGATTAAGTATTTACAAAAGATTTGGATTTCTATATAAAATGGTGCACAAAACTAGTACATAACGCACATTTTGTGGTTATAGTATTTGTCCGAAAAATAGTAGAAACTTTTGAACTATGCAAGAACCTAAACTTACAATAAAAGAATGGGCTAAAGACGACCGCCCCCGGGAAAAGCTGCTAGGAAAAAATCCAGCCACTTTGAGCGACTCGGAACTGCTTGCCATCCTCATCGGAAACGGTCATCGACAAAAGAATGCCGTTGAACTGGCAAAAGAGGTTCTTCGACTGGGCAAGAACAACCTAAATGAACTAGGTAAAATTACCATACAGGAAATGATGAGTATCAAAGGAGTAGGTAAAGTAAAGGCCATTACTATCATTGCCGCCCTTGAGTTGGGTCGTCGCCGCCAGGCCTCCCTCTTCCTTGAAAAACCGTATGTAAAGAGCAGCCGCGATATAGCCAACTACCTGCAAGCGCTGTTGCGCGACCTGCCCAACGAGGTGTTTGCCGTGGCCTATTTAAACCAGGGCAACCGGATAAATCATTTTGAAATAATAAGCAAAGGCGGTATTACGGGAACCGTGGCCGATCCCCGGGTAATTTTAAAAAGGGCAGTACTGGAAGACGCGGTTAGCCTGATCCTTTGCCATAATCACCCTTCGGGCAGTTTACAACCCAGCAAAGCCGATCAGGACCTTACCAAAAAAATGAAGGATGCCGCCAAACTGTTCGACATTTCCCTCTTCGACCATATTATAGTGAGCGAAAACGGCTATTTCAGCTTTGCTGATGCAGGCATGCTTTAATTACGCCTGGGCGGTAGGCCCTCCGAAATTCATGGGAATCTGTACATCTTCCAGGTCCTGGATCTTTCCATTGGCGGCTTCAAAACGCTGGATATTCTCCGTTAAGGCCTTCATAAAGCGCTTGGCGTGCTGGGGTGTTAATATAATACGTGATTTTACCTTGCTTTTAGGCGTGCCAGGCATCACATTCACAAAATCTATTACAAACTCGGCGTGGGAATGGGTAATGATGGCAAGATTGGCATACTCCCCTTCTGCTACTTCTTCTGATATTTCGATATTAAGCTGATTTTGCTGCGGGTTTTGATCTTCCATCATTAAAAGTTTAAGACTCAAAAGTAAGAAACCAGGCGCTAAGGGGGAAACAAAATTAAAAAAGCAGCCCCGACGGTTTGGTCAGGGCTGCTGCTTTTTTTTATGAAAAATGATCTTGTACTAGAATTTATCCCAGAACAATTTGAATTCCACTTTATCACCACCCATTTTGGCTGCAGCGGTGCTATAATTGGCATTATTTAACTGCTGCTCGTTTGTTGGGTAAGGGAAGCGGTTGGGGAAACCTGAAACGGCCTTTACCACCGGGGTCAGTTTCGGATAGTCGAGCCTTCTTATTTCGGTCCAGCCTTCCATTGGACGATTAAATAAAGCGAGCCATTTCTGGAATCCTATCTTTTGTCTCCAGCCACCAGTGGCAGGTGCGGTAGTATAGGCCACATCTGGCTGCGCCAGGTAAGTAGCGGCCTGTGCAGCTGTTCCACCCCAAAAAATAATGGAAGCAGTGATGGCATTGTTATAATGCTGTTCGGCAGTTCCGGCTACATTATACCCACGCTCTATGGCTTCGGCCCGTAAAAATTCTGTTTCTACATAATCCAGGAAAATGTATTCAGAATCGGCAGCATATACTTTTGAGCTAGGGTGGCTGTAACTGGGATACGAATTTGCCTTTCCAACGATACCACCTACATAAGCATTATTGTTGTTGGTAGTGAACCATAACACTTTGCGGGGATCATTTAAATTGATCATTGGGTCCATCAGGTCTTTTGCAATAACATAGTCTGCACGGCCCCCCGTAACAATGTCTGAATACAAAGGACTTTGATTAGGACTTGCAGTCTGATACTTAAAAAATGCGTTATCCGCGAATGTAGCAAAAGAATTAGGCTCGGTTGCTTCTACAATTGCCTTGGCTGTTGCATCATCTACATCGGCCAGCATCATGCCCATTTTAAATTGCAGGGTATTGGCAAATTTTATCCAGCCGGCAACACTCCCTTTCATCAGCAGGTCTTCGCTTGATGAAAAACCAGCGGAAGTTGTTTTTAATTTGCTCACGTCATCTTTCAGTCTTTTTAACAGGTCTGCGTGAACAGTTTTGGCATCATCATATACCGGAGCCAGGTTATTTGGGTCCATTGCCGCTGTATAAGGGATATCGCCTAATGTGTTTAAAAGTATATTGTAAGCATATAATTGTGTGATATCGATAATAGCCAATTGGTTTTGTTTAATAGCGGGGTCCAAAAAGGCATCTGCATTAATGAACTTGGCGCCCTCTGCTAAATCCTTCAATACATCTCGGTAGAATCTGGTCCACCAGGCTTGAGGGATATTACGTGTTGTAAAATTGTATTGCGCTTCATCCTGGTATGTCGCCATAGCCCAGTGATTAATGGTGAACCGAAATACGTTTACGTTTACGCTTGCATTAAGCAAACCATCAGCCATGTTCCTGGTTGCATTGGTAAACAACATGGACCCTGGAACAGCCACTGGCTTTTTTGTATCAGTATTAAAACGGGAAATATCTTTTGTACATGCCGCCAAAAACAATACCGGCAATGTTGCTATATATAGAATCCTTCTCATGATTTGTTTCAGTTTTAGAATTTCAGTCTAACATTCATACCAATAGAGCGGGTTGTAGGATAAGCACCACTTTGCATACCTATTAAGTTACCGGCAGATACTGTTTCTTCAGGATCAGAGTAAGGTATGTTTTTATGGATGATCCACAAGTTGCGGCCAAATACAGACACATCAATTCCTTTGATGGCTTTTACTTTTCCAAAGAGGCTTGTTGGTAATGAATAGGAAAGATTAGCCTCTCTTAATTTAACATAGCTGGCATCGTAAGTATAAGCTACCTGAGGAGGTTGTGTAGAGTTAGCATCTACAACTACGCGTTGCGTATTTGGCTTGCCGTCTCTTGTTACTCCCTGATATATAACACCACCGCCATCGGCCAAACTGTTACGAACGGGATTGCCCAGGTCGTTTAAACCAGCTGATTCTTTATAAACACCGGTAGTTGCACCATAGAACTGATCGAGCGACCAGATGCTACCACCTTGTTTCACATCGATCAGGAAACTCAGTGCCAGGTTTTTGTATTTAAAGGTATTGTTCACACCACCGATCCAGTCGGGGTTTACATTACCGAAAACATTGTTAGTAGTGGTTGTAGCATAATAATAGCCAGTATCAGAAATCAATCTTTGGCCATCTTTAAACAAATAGGTTTTACCCTGAATAGTTCCGTATGGCTGACCAACAGTAGCGTTTATACTAACACCGCTCTGGAATGAACCCAGTTGCAGGTTGGTGAGACCTTCTTTCAATGAAAGCACTTTGTTCCGGTTGCGTGTCCAGTTCACATTAACAGTCCATGAGAAGTCTTTTGTACGAACCGGTGTAGCGTACAATGACAATTCAATACCCTTGTTCTCAATTTCACCGGCATTTATCCACTTCTTGGAATAACCGGTAGCTGCGGATACTTCAGCAGGTATGATCTGATTAATAGAATTGGCTTGGTAATAAGTAACATCAAAACCTAACCCGTTTATGAAAAAAGCCATTTCCAACCCTATTTCGCGGCTTTTTGTTTTTTCGGGTTTTAACTGGTTA